>JAQWCP010000339.1 GCA_028705905.1 Oscillospiraceae bacterium | reverse complement strand
TCATCTGCCGATGGGTGGCACTGGCGGGATGAAGAACGCAGGTGCGGGCGTCTGCCACATGGGTGACGATGGCGGCCAGTTTCAGATGCTTCATAAATGCTTCCGCTGCACTTCTGCCGCCTTTTATGCCAAAGGATACCACCCCGCAAGAGCCTTTTGGCAAATATTTCTGAGCTAGTTCGTAATATTTCCCGCCCTTTAAATTGGGATAGTTGACCCAAGCAACTTTTTCATGGTTCTGCAAATATTCTGCAACGGCCATTCCGTTTTCACAGTGCCGTGGTATACGGACATGGAGGGACTCCAGTCCCAGGTTCAACAAAAAAGCGTTCTGGGGCGATTGGACAGAGCCGAAATCCCGCATGAGCTGGGCCGTGGCCTTGGTGATGTATGCCCCTGCCAAGCCAAAACGCTCTGTATAAGTGATGCCGTGATAGCTCTCATCCGGAGTGGTAAGGCCCGGATATTTATCTGCATGGGCCGTCCAATCGAACTTGCCGGAGTCCACGATCACACCGCCTACGCCGCTGGCGTGGCCATCCATGTATTTTGTGGTGGAGTGGATGATGATATCGGCACCCCACTCAAAAGGCCGACAGTTGATGGGCGTTGCAAAGGTGTTATCCACAATCAATGGCACGCCATGCCGATGGGCGGCATTGGCAAACCGCTCAATGTCCAGCACTGCCAAGGCAGGGTTCGCGATGGTCTCGCCGAAGACCACCTTTGTGTTGGGCTGAAATGCGGCATCCAGCATCTCATCCGTGGCACCTGGGGCTACAAAGGTAAATTCAATGCCCATACGCTTCATGGTGACGGCAAAAAGATTGTAGGTTCCACCATAAACGGTGGAGGAACTCACTACATGGTCGCCACAGGAACAGATATTAAAAATCGAATAAAACGACGCCGCTTGGCCAGAGGAGGTCAGCATGGCTGCCGTTCCGCCTTCCAGCGCGGCAATTTTTGCAGCCACAAAGTCGTTGGTCGGGTTCTGCAGGCGGGTGTAAAAATAGCCACTTGCCTCCAAGTCAAGCAACTTCCCCATGTCCTCGCTGGTATCATATTTAAATGTGGTGCTTTGAATGATAGGGATTACCCGAGGTTCGCCGTTTTTGGGTGAATATCCCGCCTGCACACAATTGGTATTGATTTGATACTCCGACATATCTTTCTCTCCTTCGACCATTTTGTTTTTCATAGTACACGCATTCAAACGTCCTGTCAACGATTTTCGCCTTAGTATCCCTGCTTTTTTGGACGTCGTTTCCCTCGTTAGGACAAGGGTTGCTCCAGGGAAGTGCCACCGTAAACAGCCGCTCCTTCGGCTTTTCGAAAACAGATAGAATCGATAAAGTCCAGATTTTTTAAAGAGTCGACCACAGAGCGCAGCACGGCCTCCTGCTGTTCGGCAGACTCCGGCACCTCTGTCCAGAAGGCATCGGATAGGGTGAGTGTGCAACAGCGATGCTCGATAGAGATAGAGAGCAGCGTGGTATCTTTCGGCAAAAGTGTCTCCAGCCCCTGCTGCTCGGGCCCCTCAACGAGTGCCTGTACAATATGGGCCGCCAAAATCGCATCCTGCTCGGCGGAAAGTGTTCGATATTCTGCTTGCAACCCGCCAGTTTTTGGGTTCCAAAAATACAGCGCCACTTCAATGGGGGAAACTTCCGGCTCTCCATCCAACGTTAAAGCCAAATTGCGCCCCAGCTTCACCTGCTCCCAACCGGGAAGCGGCTCGCCCTCCACCGTTAAAACCACCTCTTCTATATCAGGGAGTTGGGTCAGCGTCATGGCAATCGCGCAGTTGGATCGGGTGAGTGCATACCCCGTCAGGGTGCCATACGGCGCAGACAGGTCGAGAAGCAGCCGCTTCTCCTCTTGCCGGCAAGTGCGCACCACCGTTCCCTCTGGTAAGGGGGAGCATAGCGTTTCATCCGCAGGTTTTTTTTGGAGCAGCTCCAAAAGCTTCTCCGGGACGGCATCCATTAGAGACAGGCCGCTGGGGACCGCCTGCACCACTGCCCGCTGGGTTGCAGAAATTTTTTCCATATCAAATAAATAATAGACCGAGACGATGGCGGAAGAGGCATTAGGCCCCTCAATTTCACCCCCACAACCCGGCAAAGACAAAAGGCAAAGCAGGATGATTACCACGCCCAGCCAAATACGACCTGCAGGGCGTTTATTCCATTGTTTCATTTGGCTCCTCCTCTTCCTTCCGGTATGCAGGAAATATGACAGTAAAACAGGATCCACCTGCTTCCCGCCGGGATGCCGTCACCGTTCCGCCATGTCGCAGGACAGATTCCTGTACGATTGAGAGTCCCAGCCCGGTTCCGCCCGCTTCCCGGGAGCGGGCTTTATCCACTCGGTAAAACCGCTCAAACACCCGGGTCAAATCTTCCTCTGGGACTCCCACGCCGTTGTCTTCTACCTGCAGCGTAACAGTGCCGCCCCCCAAAAGGGTCACTGTCACAACCCCACCAGGCAGACTATATTTGATGGCGTTTTCAATCAGATTAAAGGCGATTTGGTATAAATCGTCCGCCGTGGCCTCCACAACGCACAGCGCCTGCACCTGCAGGTGCAACGTGATGTCCCGGCCGGCTGCCACAGGATAAAGCATATGAAGCACCGACTCCACCACCTGATTGCAATCCACCAGCTCTAACTGTTCCGGCGGCGCGGCATCCATTTTGGTCAAAGTC
>JAQWCP010000338.1 GCA_028705905.1 Oscillospiraceae bacterium | reverse complement strand
CTTTCTCCATTGTAAAATTGGGCGCATGCAAAGCGCCACTCTGCCGATTGGGTGTCTGAATATACTGTACAGCATACAGATTAGTATATGCAAAACCCGTGAAAAGATGCCCGAAAAATGGGGAATAAAAAATTAATTTTATGACTGGGGGCAAATGGGAACCAGGCTACGCAGAGAGAAAAAGACAAAAACCGAAAAGATACGACAAACCGGGGCCATTTTTCTTGCAATTATCTGTGATTTATGCTATAGTAAGAATGATTTTTTTATCAATCAGGAACCGAGGAAAAGAGGCTTGCATATGCAACGTTTGGAAGAAAAGATCAGGCGGGACGGCGTGGTCAAAGCGGGCGGCGTGCTAAAAGTGGACAGCTTTTTGAACCATCAGATGGATGTGGCGTTTTTCGGAGAGCTGGCCCAGGAGTTTTACCGGTTGTTTGGTGGCTGCGGGGTGACCAAAATTTTAACCATCGAAGCATCCGGGATCGGCATTGCGTGCATCACGGCGCAGCCTTTTGGCGTTCCTGTCATTTTTGCAAAAAAGACAAAGACAAAAAATATCGCGGGTGAGGTTTATACCAGCCGGGTAGAGTCGTTTACCCATGGTGTGACATATGATATCATTGTCTCTAAGGAATTTTTACGGCCAGAGGACAGGGTTTTGATTATTGACGATTTTTTGGCCAACGGCAGTGCGCTTTTGGGTTTGTCAAAGCTGGTGAAGGATGCGGGCGCCACGTTAATTGGCGCTGGCATTGTCATTGAAAAAGCGTTCCAGACAGGCGGAGAACTGGTGCGCAGCCAGGGCATCCGGGTGGAGTCGCTGGCGCGGATTGCGGGAATGAACGAGACAGAGGGTGTCACGTTTGTCAGATAATTGCATTTTGTTCTGTTTTGATGCTCTGCGGCCTGTGTCCGCTTGGCATAAAGTTTGGGAAAATAAGATTGGGAGGAACGAACATGAAGAAAAGAATTCTTGCGCTTCTTTTGGTTTCGATGCTGGTTTTGGCCCTTGCCGCCTGCGGCAACGGCAATGCAACCCCGTCGGCCGACCCCAGCGAAGCGCCCACGGGGAGCCAGGCCGTCAGCAGCGAGCTGAAGGCCATTCCAAAAGAGGAGCTAAAGGTTGGCTTCATCTACATTGGCGACATCAACGACGGTGGCTATACCCAGGGCCACGACAAGGGAAGACTGGCTTTGGAAGAGATGGGGATCTCTTGCCTGTACAAAGAAAATGTGCAAGAAAACGCAGACTGTGAAACAGCCGTGAGAGAGCTGATTGACCAGGGCTGCAATGTGATTTATGCCACCAGCTTTGGCCACATGACCTACACGGCCAATGTGGCAAAAGAATATCCCAACGTCTATTTTGGACATGCCACCGGCAACATGACTTTGAGCAATCTGTGCAACTACATGGGCCGTGTCATTGAAGCGCGTTACCTCACCGGCATTGTGGCTGGCCTTTCCACCAAGAGCAACAAGATTGGCTATGTGGCTGCCAAGCCCATTCCGGAAGTCATTCGCGGGATCAACGCATTTACCTTGGGCGTTCGCTCTGTAAATCCGGATGCCACAGTTGAAGTAATCTGGACTGACACATGGTATGACGTTGCAAAAGAGCGCCAGGCGGCTGTTGAGCTGCTGGGCAAAGGCGTGGATGTTTTGGCGCAGCATCAAGACTCCACCGCTTGCCAGCTGGCAGCACAAGAGGCAGGTGCATTGTGCATTGGCTACAACACGTCCACACCGGATGCAGCACCCAAAGCATACCTTACCGCTGCGCTGTTCAACTGGGCTAAATTCTATACCGATAATGTCCAGAGCATCATGGATGGCACCTGGAAACCGGCTTCCTATTGGGAAGGGCTGAAGGCCGGCTGGGTAGACATTGATAAGCTGACAGATCTTTGCCCAGAAGGAGCACAGGCAAAGGTGGATGCGGCAAAGCAGGCGATTATCGACGGCAGCCTGGTTCTCTTCTCCGGCGAGGTGAAAGACCAAAACGGCGAGGTAAAGGCCACCGATATGACAAACGATGCCATCTACAACATGACTTGGTTTGTAGAAGGTGTGATCGGCACCATTCCACAGTAAGAAAACAACAGTCGACAGGGCTGTGCAGCTTGCACAGCCCTGTTGTGAGTTTTTGGCTTTTCCAACCATAGGAAGTTGTCCCGTGGCTGGAAAAGCCAAAAAGACAGGGGGAATTTGATGGGTGCATATGTGGAGATGCGGGGAATCAGCAAATCCTTTGGCACGGTGGTGGCCAACCACAATGTCAATCTCTCCGTGGAGCGGGGGGAAATTCACGCGCTTTTAGGAGAAAACGGCTCGGGCAAGAGCACGCTTATGAATATGTTGTCTGGTATTTACTCACCGGACGAAGGGCAAATTTTTATCGACGGGAAAGAGGCCCGTCTGACCTCGCCCAAGGAAGCCATCGCGCTGGGGGTTGGCATGGTGCACCAGCACTTTAAACTGGTGGACGTGTTGACAGCCAAGGAAAATATCGTGGCCGGAAGGAAAACCGGGTTTTTCCTCCGGAACAAACAGCTGACACAGGAAATTGTGTCCATTGGAGAGACATATGGGCTGACCATCCAACCAGATCGAAAGGTTTATGAGATGTCTGTTGGGGAGAAGCAGACTGTGGAAATTGTGAAGATGCTGTACCGGGGTGCAAATGTACTCATTCTGGACGAGCCAACCGC
>JAQWCP010000337.1 GCA_028705905.1 Oscillospiraceae bacterium | reverse complement strand
GTTAAAGGGATGGACATAGGTCAGCCCCTTCTCCTCTGAAAGCGCCGATGCGATGGCGGCACTTTCGTCAAAGCAGGACCCCTCCAATATCACATGGGCGCCATATGCCTTTGTGTTGTTTACCTTCACCAAAGGGGTGGTGGTTGGCATGACGATGGTGGCCGGCACACCCGCCGCCTTAGCGGCATACGCTACACCTTGCGCGTGGTTCCCGGCAGAGGCGGTGACAAGGCCCCGCTCCTTCTGCTCGTCTGTCAGTGTGTGAATTTTATAATACGCGCCCCGGATTTTATAAGCCCCTGTCATCTGCATATTTTCCGGCTTGAAATACACATTGTGCCCCGTCGCCTCGGAAAAGGCGGTACTGTAAATGAGCTGTGTATCCAGAATCACGCCGGAAAGCACCCCGCGGGCGGCTTTAAAACTGTCCAATGTCATCATAAAAAGGACCTTCTCTCTCCATGTTTCATATCTACTTATATTAGAGAACTTTCACGCTTCTGTCAACGATAAAAACAAATGGAACGCCGCAATTCTCCCTTTGTTTTCTGTGCGCTCTGATCGTTTCCCGAAAACGGCGGGAGCGGATGCGGCCGCTCCCGGGCCTGTCTAGGGCAGCTCCAGTGCTGTGTCGGTGGAAAAGAAATATAAAATCCGGTGGCGCACCGGCTTCCCGGTGACGGTCTCCAGCGCCCGGCGATATGCGTCCAGTTGGCCTGCATACTGCGCCCCCGCCTGTGCTTCTTCGCCGGGGCGCACATAATCTGTTTTAAAGTCCACCACGGTCACCCCGTCTGCGTCCTCCCAGTAGCAGTCCACCACGCCTTGGAGCAAAACCTGCTCCCCTGCCGCATCGGCATAATAATCCTCCGCGGGAACAAGAATGGAGAACTTAAACTCTCGTTTGACGCCACCGCTGCGCAGGCGCCGGCCCAAAGGCGACTGAAACAGCGCCACGATCTTCTCTGGGCGCACCGCCGCCGCCTGCTCTTTTGTCAGCAGCGCCATTTGCTCCATCCGATCCAGCTCCGCCTGCACAGCGGCAACCCGGTCTGTTTTGTCATAGTCCAAAAATTGCATGGCCAAATGAAGCGCCGTCCCCCGCTCTGCGGGGGTCAGGCCGCCTTCCGCCACGGCAAAGCGGGGACGGTACACTTTCTTGCGCCGCAACTGCACAGGCGCATCCTCCGCCGCCTCCAAATCCAGCACCCGCCCTTTGAGAGCGGTGGCCGTCAGCTTGGACGGCCGATCAGCGCCCAAATGGGGATAGATGAAAAACGGATGCCAAGCAACAGGCGGCGCCTCTGTTTCCCCTTCCTGGGGTGCCGCCGCGGCTGCGCCGTTTTGCTCTGCCAAAGCGTGGGGCATCCCCTGCAGTACAATCTCCCAGGGTTTCCCATCGTCCCCCTGAAGGGGCAATTGAGCCAACCCCGCCGCCGCCCGCAGGGCGCCCGCTTCCGGCTTTGTCATGGCAAGGGGCAAAATCCACCCTGCCATAGAGGGCGAAGCCGCCAGCACCTGGGGGTCCATGGGGCGGCTGGCATCCATGCCGTACTGCCGCAGCACCTCCCCACCGGGAATGGAACAGAAGAGGATGAGCTTTTCCTTCGCTCTGGTCATGGCCACATACAGAAGGCGCAGCTCTTCTGCCCGCAGCTCTCCCTCCAGTTGCCGGGCCACGGCAAGGCGCGCCAGGGTGGGATATTCCACCAGCCGCTCTCGATCCAGCCATTTCGGCCCCAGACCCAGCTTTGCGTGTACCAAGATGGGCCTTTGCAGGTCCACGGTATTAAACCGTTTGGAAAGCCCCGCCAAAAGCACCACGGGAAACTCCAGCCCTTTGGATTTGTGGATGCTCATGATGCGCACCCCATTTCCCCTCTGGCCGCCGGGGGGCGCAAAATCCGTCCCGTTCTCCTTCATCCGGCGGATTCTGGTCAAAAAGGCAAACAGCCCTTTGTGTTCCGACCGCTCAAACTGCCCGGCATAATCAGCCAGCAAAATCAGGTTCTTCTGCCGCATTTCGCCGCCCGGCAAAGCGCCAAACACACCCAGAACATGAAACCGGTTGTAGATCTGCCAGATCAGCCGATCCAGCGGCAAATCTATCGCCTGGGCCCGCATTTCTTCCAGCGCGTCCACAAAGGCGCGGCAATCTTCCATCGTTTCTGCCGCCGCCTGCAGCGCCTCATAAAAATCTCCTTTTGACATTTGAAGGCGGATCTGGGCCAGGCGGTCCTCCGAAAAGCCAAAGAGCGGCGAGCGAAGAACAGAAATCAAGGGAATGTCCTGCCGGGGGTTGTCCAAAATCTCCAATAGAGCAACCATCACTTCCATTTCCACTGTGGAGAGAAACGCCCCCCCTCCTTCCGTGACAAACGGGATCTCCCGCTGCGCCAAGGCCTGGGTATAATGGTGCAGTACGGTGCCCGGCGAGCGAAGCAAAATGACAATGTCATTTGGCAAAACGGGGCGTGTCCGCTCCGTCTCCCGGTCAAATACGAGAAATGGTTCTTCCAAAAGGGTTTTCACCCGGTCTGCCACCGCGTTGGCTTCTCCTTCCGCCCGCCCCGGCTTTTCCTCCTCCGGCTCTTCGTCCGGGTCGTCTCCGTTCTGCTCCAGCACACGCAGCTCCACCCGGCAGTCCGGCCCCTCCGGGTAGGCAGCGCCGGGGTATAGCATCTCCGTCTCTGTATAATCCATCTCCCCAAAGGAC
>JAQWCP010000026.1 GCA_028705905.1 Oscillospiraceae bacterium | reverse complement strand
ATGAAGACGGTTATGAAATGGTCTCCGGTCACAGACGGTTGCGGGCTTCTGAGCTTGCCGGCAAGGACACAATCCCGGCAATCTGCCGGAATATGACGGATGATGAAGCCATTATCCTCATGGTGGACAGCAATCTTCAAAGAGAATCTCTGCTTCCCAGTGAACGGGCATGGGCATATAAGCTCAAAATGGACGCGCTGAAACATCAGGGAAAAAGGCTTGATTTAACTTCTGGCCAAATTGGCCAGAAGTTAAGTGCCACCACTGTAAGAGACCAAGTTGCACAGGAAGCCGGAGACAGTTCAAGGCAAGTGCAACGCTTTATTCGCCTGACAGAGCTGATTCCGGAGCTCATGGATATGGTGGACAGAAAGGAAGTTGCCATGAATCCGGCGGTTGAGCTTTCGTACCTGAAGAAAAATGAACAGCGGATGTTTCTTGAGGCAATGGACTACTCGCAGGCCACACCTTCACTTTCCCAGGCACAGCGGCTGAAGAAGCTCAGTCAGGAAGGTGCATGTACACAGGATGCCATGTTCAAGATCATGTCCGAGGAGAAAAAGGATGAATTGGACAGACTTACGATCCGAAGCGATGTGCTCCGTAAGTATTTTCCGAAATCCTATACCCCTCAGCAGATGCAGAACACGATCATCAAGCTGCTGGAACAGTGGCAGAAAAAGCGGCAAAGGGACAAATCCCTGTAACGCCGCGGAAAGGAGGAATACTTCATGCAGGAAGAAGTTGAAAACAGGACAGTAACGCTGATTATCAGCTCGTCCAAGCTGACAGGCCGGATTTTGAAATCCGCGATGTCGCATTACCTTTCCTACCAGAAGGAAAAGAAGCGTGAGAACGCACAGAACGGCCCGGTAAAGCCTACCGGTAAACAGTCCGTCAAAGAGCTCGTCGGACAGAATCAGGGCGTCTCCAACATCGAGATCAACGACAGGAACATCAAGGACTTTGAAAAGGTCGCCCGGAAATACGGCGTTGATTATGCCGTAAAGAAAGACCGAGCGACCGCGCCTCCCAAGTATCTGGTGTTCTTCAAGGCAAGAGACGCGGACGCTCTGACGGCGGCGTTTGACGAGTACAGCCGACAGGCGCTCCAGAAAAAAGACCGCGGTTCCATCGTTCAGAAGCTCCGCAGTATGAACCCGCTGGCGCAGACCATCAGCAAGGACAAGGTGCGGCATAAAGACAAGGGGCTAGAGCTATGAAGAAACCCGTAAACATGAAAAAGTTCCTGATCCTGAACGTGCCGTATGTGTTCCTGGGGTTGTTCTTCACCAAGATCGGACAGGCATGGCGGCTGGCGCAGGGAACGGATTTATCCGGCAAGATGCTCCACATTCCGGAAGGCTTCAAAATGGCGTTTCAGTCTTTCCTTCCGAGCTTCCATCCCGTGGATATTCTTGTGGGTATCGCGTTTGCGCTGATTATCCGGCTGATCGTTTACGTCAGAGGAAAGAACGCGAAGAAGTTCCGAAAAAACGAGGAATACGGTTCTGCCCGGTGGGGCACGCAGGAAGATATAGCGCCGTATGTTGATCCCGTTTTCAAGAACAACATCATCCTGACCCAGACGGAACGGCTGATGATGTCGAACCGACCGAAAGACCCGCGCAACGCGAGAAACAAAAACGTGCTTGTGATCGGCGGCTCCGGCTCCGGTAAGACACGGTTTTTCATCAAGCCGAACCTGATGCAAATGCACAGCTCCTACGTCGTGACTGACCCCAAAGGCACGGTGCTGGTCGAGTGCGGAAAACTCTTACAGAAGAACGGCTACCGGATCAAGGTCTTCAATACGATCAACTTCAAGAAGTCCATGCACTACAATCCCTTCGCTTACATCCACAGTGAAAAGGACATTCTGAAGCTGGTCACGACGCTGATTGCCAATACCAAGGGCGATGGAAAAGGCGGCGATGATTTCTGGCAGAAGGCAGAAACGCTTCTCTATACCGCGATCATCGGCTACATCCACTACGAAGCGCCTGTGGAGGAACAGAATTTCTCCACGCTGATCGAGTTCATCAACGCGATGGAGGTTCGTGAGGATGATGAAACCTTTGAAAACAATGTCGATCTGCTGTTCAAGGAGCTGGAGGAAAAAGACCCGAACCACTTCGCCGTTCGTCAGTACAAGAAATACAAGCTCGCTGCCGGCAAAACCGCAAAGTCGATCAATATCTCCTGCGGTGCCCGTCTTGCTCCCTTCGATATTCAGGAGCTTCGTGAGATCACAAGCTACGATGAACTGGAGCTTGATACACTGGGCGACCGGATATACGACAGCCCGGATGCCGACAAGGACGATTACCACATGACGGCGCTTTTCCTCATCATGTCGGATACGGACACGACCTTCAATTTCTTGATTTCCATGATTTACAGCCAGCTGTTCAATCTGCTCTGCGAAAAGGCAGATGACTTCTACGGCGGGCGGTTGCCGGTGCATGTGCGCTGCCTCATTGATGAGTGCGCGAACATCGGTCAGATACCGAATCTGGAAAAGCTGATGGCGACGATCCGAAGCCGTGAGATCTCCGCCTGCCTTGTCTTGCAGGCGCAATCTCAGCTGAAGGCTCTGTATAAGGACAGCGCCGATACGATCATCGGCAACTGTGACTGTTCGATCTTCCTCGGTGGCAAGGAGCCGACGACGCTGAAAGAACTGAATCAGTCGCTCGGTAAGGAAACCATTGATACCTACAACACAGGCGAAAGCAGAGGCCGTGAGGTCTCTCACAGCCTGAATTATCAGAAGCTCGGCAAAGACCTTGCTTCCGTTGACGAGCTGGCGGTACTGGACGGTGGCAAGTGCATCTTGCAGCTGCGCGGTGTGCGCCCGTTTATGTCGTCAAAGTACGATATAACCCAGCACCCCAATTACAGGTACCTTTCGGACTACAACGATAAGAACAAGTTCGACATCGAGAAATACCTCTCGACGCAGCTCAAGCCCAAACCCGATGAAAAGTACGATACCTATGAGGTCAGCGTAGAAAATGATGATGACGCGGTGGACGCTCTTCCGGTATCGGCTTTCTCATAAAAAATCGAAGGAAAGGAGGAATCCTTCATGAAGCACACAAGACACCTACTCACCTTGCAGGGCTGGAATGAAGCAGCCAAAATTAAAAAATATGAAGGAGGATGCCGGAATCGGG
Organism: Oscillospiraceae bacterium; assembly: GCA_028705905.1. Classification (GTDB taxonomy): domain Bacteria; phylum Bacillota; class Clostridia; order Oscillospirales; family Oscillospiraceae; genus RGIG529. The sequence continues at coordinate 8,087 of JAQWCP010000026.1, read as the reverse complement.
AGCCGTAAAATACGGTTTTCATTCCGGCCTCTGCAATTCTGAGACCCAACAATCATTTCAAATCCCTGGATTCCGGCAAAATTTATAATGGGTTTTTTCAATTCCGCAGTTGGTGTTCTTCAGACTCTCGTTGTTGCTCTCGGTGCCGGTCTCGGTATCTAGGGCGTCATTAACCTCATGGAAGGTTACGGCAACGATAACCCCGGCGCAAAGTCCCAGGGCATGAAGCAGCTCATGGCGGGCGGCGGTGTCGCCCTCATCGGCATCACCCTTGTTCCCCTGCTCACCGGGCTTTTCGGATAATCGTCAAGCCGCACAATCCCCGGAGGGGGCTGTCTGCTTCGGCAGGCAGCCTTCCTCCAGAAAGGAGGTTCTCGCCCTAAATGGATATGATAAAAGAGGCCATCATCGAATGGCTGAGAGAAATACTTGTCGGCGGCATCGTCAGCAATCTTTCAGGCATGTTTGATAGCGTGAATGAAAAGGTTGGCGAGATCTCAACGCAGGTCGGAACAACACCGCAGGCGTGGAATGTATGCTGTAAAGGGTGGTAATGATACCGCCACTAAAACAGCATGGCAAGCGGCTCATTTGCAGGAGTTTCGCGGCATTGCGTAAAGCGGGTGATAAATATGTATTTGAATGGGTAGGCATTTCGCCGCCCATTTTTTGCAGGTAAAAAGAACTGGCAGCGACGCAATCCCCGACAAGAGAAAACCGCCGCTGCCACCCACAACGCCCGAAGGCGGTTGCAAGGACAGCATATCACAAATTCCACCGTCCTTCAAGCGTTGTGCGGGAAAACAACCACGAAAGGACGGTTTTACATGGATTACATCAAAGAAGCATTTGGCCGGATGAACCTGCGACAACTCCGCAGCTTTCTCTTGTACGGTACGGATGATTTCGCGGAGGGAACGCAGCCCTACCGCGACACTCTGAAAAAAGAGTGCGACCCTATTTACAGGCGATTGGAAAGTATCTACCCCGATGGCCCCGAACGGGACGAAGCTACCGCCGACCTCTCCCAAGCCCTGACCGAATACGAGTACGTTTACATGGAGTTAGGAATGAAAGCCGGGGCGCGGCTGCTGTACCACCTGTTGATTGTGAACGACCAGTAATAGTAATATCATTACAAAACGGGGCCGCACAAGGCCCCGTTTTCATGTGTAGATATGGGGCTGAAAACGCCCCTTGTCACGCCTTAAACGCCGTTTCGAGGGTAGGTAATATAAAACCCTTGCCACCTCTGAAAACGTCAAAACCGAGCGGAAAAAAGCCTGTAATCATGCGGCTTTCAGCCCTCAAAAAAGCCTAAAGCGTAACACCTGCCTGTATACATTTAGGCGTTATTCGCCCATCAAGCGGTCAACCTCGTTTTGTTGCCCGACAAGCCATGATGAAAAGTCAGTCAGCTTCATTTCGCCGCGCTTCACCATGCTTTTGCGCTTCACCGCTTCTTTGCGGAACGCCGCAAACGCTTCACCCACAGCCGCCGCCTTTTCCAAGTCGGCGGCTTCTCCGCGCTTTAACTTCCGCAGACGGTTATACCAGTAATAATACGCCGCTTCATGCAGTTGTTCAAGACGGTCATTTTTCGCCCTCTCGTCAAATTCCCGTTTGGCTTCAACCGCCTGTTTTTTTCTGCAATCATCGGAACACAATTCATAATGGCGGCTCCGGGCAAGGAAGTCATTGCCGCAGACCTTACATTTCTGAAAGACAAAGCCCCATTCCTCAATCTTGTGCAGATAATAGGCAATCAAGGGCAGGAACGAAGCCGAAGCAACGACACACTCAAAAGACCGTTTTAAGACGGGATACCACAATTCCACCGCCGCTTCTTCCTCACGCAACACCTTTGACAGGGCGGCGGTTGCTTCTTCCTGCCACGTCCTGTTACCGCCGTACAGGAAGAACGGGCGGTACAATGCGGATAACCGCCTTATGAGCATATCTGCGCCATGATTGAGGTGAAAACAATTCAGGTATTCTTCCCAAGTACGGATAGCAGCAAACAGCGCGGACGGTTCACCGCTTGCATATTTGCCCCGCAGGAAATCAGCCACAGGCACAGCCATTTTCCACCGCGCAGCTTCAAGTGGAATTGCCTTGCCGTAGCTTTCACGCAAGGTCATGGCGTTTCTGTTCCATTCCATTCCCGTGTCTGTTTCAAAGTCAATCAGGAACTTTCCCAATGGCCTTGTCCGGTCATAGAAAATATTGCCCGTTCCATCTTCCAACTGGCGGCGCGTTTCGTTCGTTTCCCCAATGACGATACGCTCCGTCATTTTCTTTCGGTCAAGGGTGAGCGCAAAGACGATTTTACCCAACCTGCGCTCCTGTTTTGAAAAATCGTACTCCATAAATATCATTTCACTCCTTTTCAACAGGAATTGTGTTTTGATGATTAAACGGTTACTTGTATGATAGCTCAAATCGCTTGTTTAGTCAATAAATTATGCGATAATATTTACAGGCGGGAAAAATATAAAACCCGTAAAACTGAATACCGCAGCCGGTCAGATACCGGGAACCGCAACCTTTGCATGGAACACGCCGGGGCGTGACGCGAAGGGCAGTGACCGGGAAAACGCGCCTAATGCCAACCAAGGCAGGACGCAGGAACGTGGCCGGGATGAAAGCGGGAAAAACAAATCAAAGCCAAAGCCCCCGGCAATGGCTTTCCAAAATCCACAGGGGCAGCAATGCCCGCAGAAAGGATGATTATTACCGATAACATGAATTGTATCAATCCAAATCTTATCCCATCCAAAGCAAAGCCACCGTGTGAAAGCAGCGTATTCACAAAGCGTATCGGCTCCACCAACTACCGTGTGTCCGTCCATTTCAGCAAGACGAGCCGCGAAACTATGAGCGATAAAATATTGCGGCTTGTAAAAAACGAGGCGGCAAAGCCATGAGCAGGAAAAATATTTGCAGCGGGGCGTTGAAAAAACGCCCCGTTCACGGTATAATATGGGTACTGCAAATGAGCCGTTTGCCTGAAAGGAGTAATCCATGAACAGGCAGACAGGCAATGAAAAAATCACGGCTTTGTATTCCCGGCTATCGCGTGATGATGAATCTATCGGGGACAGCTTATCAATCGTAAACCAAAAGGCAATGTTGGAAAAGTACGCCGCGCAAAACGGCTTTTCTAATATTGCCCATTTTTCTGATGACGGTTATTCGGGCGGGAATTTTGACAGGCCCGATTGGAAAAGGCTGATTGAGGAAATCGAAAAAGGAAATGTAGCCACCGTCATTTCCAAAGATATGTCGCGGATAGGCCGCGACTATCTGCAAACGGGCTTTTACACCGAAGTCTTTTTCAGGGAAAAGAATGTCCGCTTTATCGCCATAGCGAACAATATCGACAGCGCAAACCGCGAAAGCGGCGAGTTTGCCCCCTTCCTCAATATCATGTCGGAATGGTACTTGCGTGACGCAAGCCGCAAGGTGAAAGCCAGCCACAGGGCGCGGGGCATGAGCGGCAAGCGGCTGACCTTCAAGGCCATATACGGCTATATGCCCGACCCCGCAGATAAGGATAAATGGATAATCGACCCCGAAGCCGCGCCCATTGTGCGGCGCATATTCGCCCTCACAATCGAGGGCAAAGGCCCTACGCAGATAGCGCGGATATTGCATGATGAAAAGATAGAACGCCCCTCTTACTACCAGTACAAAAAAGGGATAGTGAACTACGAAAACAGCTACGACCATTCCGAGCCTTACGCATGGAGCACCAACACCATAGCGCATATCATTGAAAGGCCGGAATACATGGGGCATACCGTGAATTTCCGCACCTACAAGGACAGCTACAAGGATAAAAAGGCAAAGGAAAATCCCAAAGAGGATTGGGTAATTTTTGAGAACACCCACCCCGCCATTATCGACCCCGAAACATGGGAAACGGCGCAGCGTTGCCGCAAGACGGTACGGCGCACCGACCACGGCGAAGCGAACCCATTGACGGGATTAGTCTTTTGCGCCGATTGCGGCGCGAAGCTGTATAACCACAGGCAGCCATACCCCACCACCCAAATCAATAAAAAAGGCTATGTATGCAACCGCCCGCCCAAAGATGTTTACACCTGTTCCACCTACAACCTTACGGGCAGGAAGTATAACCGTCAATGCACCAATCACCAAATCCGCACCGTAGTTTTGCGGGAATTGGCGTTGGACGCTATCAAATCGGTAAGCGGCTTTGTAAAAACCAATGAAGCCGAGTTTGTGAAGCAGGTGCGCGAAACCTCAGAGGTACGGCAGGAGGAAACGGCGAAATCCCATAAGCGGAAAATAGCAAAGGAGCAAAAACGGATTGCCGAACTGAATACCCTCATTCGCCGCATTTACGAAGATAACGTAAGCGGCAAACTGACCGATAAACGCTTTGAAGTGCTATCTCAGGATTATGAGCAGGAGCAGACGGAACTGGAGCAATCCATAGCGCAGCTACAGGTTGAACTGGACAGCTTTCACGCCGACAGCGTAAAAGCGGATAAATTTATTGAGTTGGTAAAACGGCACACCGATTTTTCCGAATTGACCCCCACAATAATACATGAGTTTATAGAAAAAATCGTGGTTCACGAAGCGGACAAGTCAAGCGGGGAACGGCAGCAGCAGGTAGACATTTACCTGAACTTTATCGGCAGGTTTGAGGTGCCCATACCGGAGCCGACCGCCGAAGAAATTGCCGCAGAGGAAAAGGCGCGGCGAAAACGGGAACAGCGGCGCGAAGCGCAGCGGCGATATGCCGCAAAGCAAAAGCAGAAAGAACAGGAACAGGAAAAACAGGCGCGAAAGAAAAGCGCATAAACCAAATATTGACCGCGAAAGGCGGCTTACTCACAAAACGGGTAAGCCGCTTTTTTGCGCTCAAAACTGAAAGGAGTTTTACACATGGCAAAGACCAAAACCGAAAAAATAGCGGATATTCAAGTGCAGATTGAACAACTGAAAAACCAAGAAAAACGGCTTATGCAACAGCAAAAAGAGCAGGAGCGCAAGGACAGGACGAAACGCCTTTGCAAGCGGGCAGGGCTTCTGGAAAGCCTGTTGCCTGATACCATACCCCTGACGGACGAGCAATTCAAAATCTTCCTTGAAAGAACCATCATCACCGAACACAGCCGCCATATACTTACCGAAATCCAAGCGGGGCATATCAATCCTATCCTATCAAAATCCGCAGGAACGGCGCAGAGCAACGGCGGGCAGCGTGAGCAGGACGAGGGAAACGGCGCAAGGCAGAGCGGCTAACGCCCTCTCCCTTGCGTAGCAAGGGCGCACTTATATACCACATTCATGTGGTATTGTGCGGCCTGCCGGCGGCGTTTTGTGCCTATCGGCACAAAATATGAACGTTGGCTTTATGCTGCTAAGACGGATTACTGTACTTTTCGGAATAACATTCAAACATAACCGTTTCATCAAGTGGCTTCCTATCTTTGCTGTGACGCTCTGGACTTAAAAATTCTTCTGGATACCCCATAATCAAAAGGGCGGTAGGTACTATATATTCCGGTATTTCAAACTCGGCGCATATGATAGCAGGATCAAACAAGCCCACCATAACGCTGCCAATACCCTTTTCCCTTGCCGCGAGCATCATATGGTCACAAACGATTCCTATATCCAAATCCCCCGAACATTTTTGGTCATAGGGGCGAATAAGCTCATTTCTCCTGTCGCGGCAAACAATCAAAACGCAGGTGGAGCCAAATGTCCTGTATGCTTTTTGAACTTTCATAATATTTTCGGGCTTCTGCACAACGATAATCCGCTGTGGCTGCTGATTACAGGCAGTTGGAGCAATACGTCCAACATGCAGGATATATTCTAAATCCTTTTCAGGAATGTGTTTATCCGTAAAACCCCGTGTTGTGCATCTCTGTTTTGCCAGTTGAAGAAAATCCATTATCAAAAATCCTTTTATTGTCAACATTATTCACCTAAACTTAACCATCTAAATTATAGCACCCTACCGCCATACATTCAATCAAAACAGAAAGGGGGGATAACCCTATCGCCATCTACCATTGCAGCATTAAAATCATCAGCCGTGGCAAAGGCAAATCCGCAGTTGCCGCCGCCGCTTATCGTTCGGGAGAAATCATCACGAACGAATATGACGGATTGACCCATGACTACACCCGCAAGGGCGGCGTAGTCCATACCGAAATTTTACTGCCCGACAACGCCCCCGCCGAGTACGCAGACCGCGCCGTTTTGTGGAACGCCGTGGAGAAAATCGAAAAAGCGAAAAACGCACAGCTTGCGCGGGAAATTGAACTTGCCCTGCCTGTTGAATTGACGAGGGAGCAAAACATTTTCCTTGTCCGCGAGTATGTAAATCAGCATTTTGTATCGGCGGGAATGTGCGCCGATGTTTGTATTCACGACAAAAGAGACGGAAATCCACACGCCCATGTCATGCTGACAATGCGCCCATTTACCGAAGAAAAAGCATGGGGTGATAAGCAGAAAAAGGATTACATTCTTGACCCGCAAGGCAACAAAATCTATGACCCGAAAAAGCGTTCCTACAAATGCAAATCCATTCCGGCCACAGACTGGAACGAGCAGACCAAAGCGGAAGAATGGCGGGCGGCATGGGCTGATTGTGTCAATTCCATTTTGGAAAAACAAAATCATGCCGAGCGCATAGACCACCGTTCCTATGAGCGTCAAGGGATAGAGCAAATCCCCACCGTCCATATAGGCGTTGCCGCTTTCCAGATGGAGAAGCGCGGAATCCGCACCGAGCGCGGCAATATGAACCGCGAAATTGAAGTCACCAATCAGCGTTTGCGGCAGTTAAAGGCGCGTATCTCCAAACTGCAAAACTGGCTGAAAGAGGAAATGGAAAACACCGAGCCGCCCACCCTTGCCGATGTTATTCAAAACATACTTTCACGGCGGGAGCAGACAGGCAAATCAGACCGTTATCAAGCTGTCGGCAATCTGAAAGCCGCCGCAAAAATGCTGAATTTCCTGCAACAAAATCAGATTATGGATATGGCGGGGCTTGATGAAAAGTTTAAGTCCATGATTGGGGAGCAGATTGATATTCGTGATGAACTCAAACCCATTGACAGGCGTATGGCTACTTTGAAGAAGCATATCGAGCAAGCAGACATTTACTTAAAACACAGGGGCAAAAAGGCATTGACGGATAGCGAGCAAACCCTATTCACGGCTGCAAATAACTACCTCAAAGGCGTGATGAACGGCAAGACCACCCTGCCGACAAAGGCATGGAAAGCGGAATATGCCGAACTGACCGACAAGCGAAAAACACTCAATCAAAGATATGTCGCGCTCAAAGGCGAGGTTAGAGAAGCCGAACAAATCCGCAAAAGTGTTTACAGTATTTTGCGTCAGGAACAACGGGAACAGCAAACACGCAGGGCGCAGGATATGGAGTTGTAAAGGGCGGGTGGCTTATGCTGTTAATGATCGAAAGCGTAGCATTTACTTCAATAAGTATTGCGTTAGTTTTGCCCAAATCTGCTGTGTAGCAGCGAAATCATCATAATGCTTCCTCACATTTTGATGATAATAATCAAGTTCGTCTAACACTTTCATAAAATCCGGATTATTAAAATACTTGCACATTTTTGGCAAGGTCATGGAAAGTTGCTTATGCATTTCAGATATTTGAGTATCGTATCGGTCAGGGTTTGTGATATACAACAGTAAGGGCTTATAACGAATCCATCCAATACAAGCTTTATAAAATCTGCTTACAACTGCGGTTGAATCAGCCGTGATTTTTTGCAGAGATACGGGCAGGACGCCGCTCATAAGCGGCTTATAGAAAGAAAACGCATCATGAAATGTATAGCAAGGCACACGTAGAACTTTATTTTCGCTTAGACAAGTGCTAAGAAAAGTATCTTCACCACGGGCTTGGGGCGGATTATAAAAAGGATGGACTCGTGAGGGGACTGTCAAATTGATGCAGAGATTTGAACCCGAAATAAATTTTGCACCGTTTACTTCTGCTACCTCCTCAACCTTATCCGTGGTTAAAATTCTCTTGTCGGCATAAGTAACTCCCCCGT
>JAQWCP010000336.1 GCA_028705905.1 Oscillospiraceae bacterium | reverse complement strand
TTTACAAGAGAAGAAGGAATGTCAACTTTCTTACCGTTTATCGTAAAGTGGGCGTGGCGTACGAGCTGACGTGCTTCCGCGCGAGACATTGCAAAACCCAAGCGGTACACAACATTGTCCAGGCGGGTCTCCAAAATGGACAGCAGGTTTTCGCCCGTCACGCCTTTGCGCTTGTTTGCCATTACAAAATAGTTTCTAAATTGGTTTTCCAAAACGCCATAGTAACGGCGCGCCTTCTGTTTTTCGCGCAGCTGCAGACCATATTCCGACGCTTTTTTATTCCGGGCGTTTCCGTGAGCGCCAGGCGGGAAGGAACGACGGTCGATTGCGCATTTATCGGTATAGCATCTATCGCCTTTCAGAAAGAGCTTCTGGCCCTCTCTGCGGCACAGGCGGCAGACAGCCCCCGTATATCTTGCCATGTTCTATTACACCTCCGTAGTTTGATTAAACGCGTCTTCTCTTAGGTGGACGGCATCCATTGTGGGGAATGGGCGTGACATCTTTGATCAAGGTAACTTCCAGACCCACTGCTTGCAATGCACGGATCGCAGCTTCTCGGCCGGAACCCGGACCTTTGACATACACTTCCACTGTTTTTAATCCATGCTCCATTGCTGCTCGGGCTGCTGTTTCAGCAGCAGTCTGCGCTGCAAATGGTGTGGACTTTCTTGATCCACGGAACCCCAGTCCACCGGAGGACGCCCAAGAAATGGCATTCCCTTTGGTGTCAGTAACGGTGACCATCGTGTTGTTGAAAGAAGAGCGGATATGCACGGCACCCTTCTCAATATTTTTGCGCTCACGGCGCTTACGAATGACTTTTTTCCCTTTTGGAGTTGCCAACTGCTATCCCTCCCTTACTTTTTCTTATTGGCAATGGTCCGTTTCGGACCCTTACGCGTTCTAGCATTGGTTTTGCTGCGCTGCCCACGCACTGGCAGGCCTCTTCTGTGGCGAACACCACGGTAGCAGCCAATTTCTGTGAGCCGTTTGATATCCATCGCTACATCACGACGCAGATCGCCTTCCACGGTATAGTGCTTGCTGATGCACTCGCGCAATGCAGCCTCTTCCGTATCAGTGAGATCCTTCACTCGCGTGTCGGGATTGATCCCTGTTTCCGCCAAAATGTCGTTGGCGCTTTTTCTGCCAATGCCGAAAATATAGGTCAAACCAAGTTCAATTCGTTTGTCCTTCGGCAAGTCAATACCGGCAATACGTGCCATCTAGTTCAGCACCTCCATTAACCTTGTCTCTGCTTATGCTTCGGGTTTTCGCAAATTACCATAACTTTGCCCTTGCGCTTAATGACTTTGCATTTTTCGCACATGGGCTTCACAGACGGTCTTACTTTCAATTTTGTAACCTCCTGTTTCGAGTGACAAAACAGCGACTTCACGTCTCACAATGTACACCGGCATCGTCAAACAGCCCTGTTTCCATTGGTTGATTATTTACTCCTCCAGGTGATCCTGCCGCGGGTCAAATCATAGGGAGACATCTGGATTGTCACCTTGTCGCCCGGCAGGATTCTGATAAAATGCATCCGGAGTTTTCCGGAAATATGCGCCAAAATCGTATGGCCGTTCCCAATATCCACGCGGAATGTGGTGTTCGGCAGCGCTTCTGTCACGATGCCCTCCAGCTCAATTACGTCATCTTTGGCCAAGCGTATTCGCCTCCCTTAGGTCGTCTTGGCTCTCGCCGCGATGTATGGCAAGTACCTTCCTGATTTCTTTGTTTTCGATCCGTTCTCCCTCCCGAAAGCGGGAAAGCACCGGATTCTCGCTTTTGCCCATATAACGCACATGCTTTTTGCTCTTGCGCTTAGGACGTTCCAGCGGTCTGTTCTTTCCATCTGCCAGAAGAAAGTATCTCCCTTCTACACCCACTACCAGGAACAACGCTCCTTTGTCGTGGCCTGCAGCAGAGGAAACAATATCTGCATAACCGATTTCCATCGAGTCACTCCTCATCCGGGGGTAGCGTTAAAATCTCCGCTTCTCCCTCTGTAATGAGGATCGTGTTTTCATAATGCGCGGATAAAGAACCATCTTTGGTGACAACGGTCCACCCATCGCTCAGACGACGGATTTGGTAGTTTCCTGCGTTTACCATCGGTTCAACTGCTAAGGTCATACCTGGAAACAGCCGGGTACCTCGACCGGGGGAACCAAAATTTGGAACCTCTGGCGCTTCATGTAAATGCGCGCCCACTCCGTGTCCCACATAGTCCCGCACAACGGAACATCCGTGCTGCTCTACATAGGCCTGCACGCCATGGGAAATATCAAACACGCGGTTGCCTGGTCTTGCATATGCAATTCCTTCATAAAAGCTCTGTCTTGTCACGGCGATCAAATGCTTCGCCTCTTCCGACACATGGCCGCATGGGAATGTGTCTGCACAGTCACCATGAAATCCATCTATACAGGCGCCAACATCAATGCTGACAATGTCGCCCTCCCGCAACCGCCGACTGCCTGGGATCCCGTGAATCACTTGATCGTTCACAGAAATACAAATGCTGCCGGGGAAGCCGTTGTAATGGAGAAAGGACGGAACTGCACCCTGAGACTGGATGAAGCGATAAACTGCCTGGTCAATTTCGCGGGTTGTCACGCCGGGAAGTACCATTTTGCCCGCTAACGCACGGGCCGCCGCGGTAATCCTCCCTGCACGGCGCATAAGCGAAATTTCCCTTGGAGACTTGATTG
>JAQWCP010000335.1 GCA_028705905.1 Oscillospiraceae bacterium | reverse complement strand
TCTCGTAGTCAAACCACGGGGTGGAAACCATCCGTTCTTCCTCCCCTTCCAATTGCCCCACCGCGCCGTCAGCCATATACCCTACGCAGTCGATAAGCCGAACGGAAAACACCGCACTCTCTCCCAGAGAAATTTCCACTGCCTCTTCCGGTACAAATTTTGGCTCCGCAGTCATAATGGTCCGGCCCGAACCGCTCTGGGGCAATTCATCTCTTGCCCGCTCCCTCCGATAGGAATTTTCGATATTGGGGATCACCAAAGTTTCCATAAACCGCTTGATGAAAGTTGATTTCCCCGTCCGCACCGGCCCAACGACTCCAATATAAATGTCTCCATCCGTGCGGAGCGCAATGTCTTCATAAATCCTGCTGTCTGCCACGCCGATTCCCCCTTAGGTATTTGATACCTAATATCTATGGGGATAAGCTTTAAAATATGCAATATTCTTAGGACAGACCCATCATTTCTTTATCATCCCCTGTGGCAAGAAAAAGAAGCCTGTGCGTTTTGACTCGCTCCATATAATATATAATGGAAGAGCGAGTGCCGTTAGAACGCAATCCATGCGCTTTCGCTGCTGGATCCGTCAAAAATATCTTCCATCTTACCATATTTCTTTTGAAATGATGCCAATTTCTCATTTGGGTGTTGTGCTTTCTTTTTCTTTCATGATATAATGAATTAAATCGATCAATGGAAATTACCTTTCCATCTTGATAAGATTGGGGTCTGTTGATTTTATGATTTTCCATAGCCTATTTCGAAAATTGTTCATGGAGTTCTATATTGCAGGTAGCGCAAAATATTCACGGTACATTCGAAAAAAGTTCGGATCAAAAGGAGGGTTCAATTTTTAATATGCAACTTAAAATTACAACAGATTATGCCATCCGTACCATTCTCTATCTTGCAACTACAAAACGGATCACCTCTTCCGCCGAAGTAGCTGATGCAATGGGAATTCCACAAAAATATTTAATCAACACCATCGGAATCATCAAACGTGCAGGGCTTGTAGAAACATATAGTGGCACACACGGTGGATATGCTTTGGCGAAGGCCCCTTCGAAAATCAGTTTGGGCGACATCATAGAAGTTATGGAGGGCACCACAAAAATCAACCGTTGCCTGGAGGAAGATTATTATTGCAGCAGAGGCGCTATGGATGAATGCCCCGTCCGGCTTGTCTACAAAGGGTTGCAAGAACGCGTTGAAAAATATCTAAAATCAATTTCAATTGAACAGTTGCTTTCCTCTGATTTTAAAGGATAATCAAATTGGACAGATTCTTCCAGCCTGATGGTATGCCTTTTTATTCACATTACCCTCGTCATACAGTGCGACGTCTTGTCGCACTGTATTTTTGTGCATAAATATTGACCTATTTAACATTCTATTGATCTTATTTCATCTTCGTTCTGTTATAATGAATTAGAACTCAAATGTAAGGAGATGAATTGTATGGAACAATTACGAAATAAAAAAGGATTCATTTGCGATATGGACGGCGTGATTTATCACGGAAATTATCTGCTGCCAGGCGTAAAAGAATTTGTCACATGGCTGTACCGTGAAGATAAAAAATTCCTTTTCCTCACAAATGGCAGCGGGAAATCTCCCCTGGAATTGCAGCTTAAGCTATATCGTATGGGGCTTGATGTGGACGAAAGCCATTTCTACACCAGCGCATTGGCAACAGCAAAATTCCTCAACCGCCAAAAACCAAATTGCAGTGCATATGTCATTGGGGAACCAGGCTTATACAATGCCCTGCACGATGTGGGGATCACCATCAACGATATTGACCCAGATTATGTAGTTGTTGGAGAAACCAACAATTATAATTATGACAGCATCTGCCGTGCAGTGGCCCATGTGCGCAACGGCGCACGATTGATCGGCACCAGCACGGATTTAACCGGCCCCAGCGAACACGGAATCGTCCCCGCCTGCCGGGCCTTGGTGTCACCCATCGAAATGGCCACCAGAAAGATCGCTTACTTTGTTGGAAAGCCAAATCCGCTGATGATGCGCACCGGGCTTCGTATGCTGGGCGTGCATTCTGATGAAACCGCAATGATTGGTGACCGGATGGACACTGATATCATTGCCGGAATTGAAAGTGGACTTGATCCCATTCTGGTGTTAACGGGCGTAACAACGGAGCACTCCATGAAAAAATTCCCCTACCGGCCGCGTCTGGTGTTAAATGGTGTGGGCGACATCCCCGCATAAAGGCGCGTCGCAACAAAATGCTCCAAAGAAGCCAAGAAAAAGGCGGATCCCAATGGGATCCGCCTTTTGGTGCTTTAAATGCCAGATTTCAAACCGTTTACTAATACAAATTGAGGTAGCGGGTTAATTCGTCCCCATCACCAGCATACTCCAGAGCAGTCCCATAAGAGATCACCTGCTGATGTGCCAGCTTTGCCAAACTGGCAGGCAATGTCATCATTCCAGCCGCCCCGCCTGACTGCATGACAGAACCAAGTTGATGGCACTTTTGATCGCGGATCATGCTAAGCGCCGCATCTGTGCCCACCAAGATTTCCGTGGCCGCCACCCGACCCGTCCCATCTGCACGTGGTACCAAAACTTGTGTCACAACGTCTTTGAGAACGCCGGCAAGCTGTGCCCGAATCTGACCTTGCCCATACGGCAGAAATACGTCAATGATCCGGTCAATGGTCTGTGCCGCGCCAGTGGGGTGCAGGGTAGATAACA
>JAQWCP010000025.1 GCA_028705905.1 Oscillospiraceae bacterium | reverse complement strand
GTGAAATCCCTTCTGATTCGGCAAAAACTGTACAAGTACTGCTGATAGAAGCGGGAGCATCTGCATAGGAACTCAACTCCGCCATACAATCCAGATCCGTCTCCAGCACCCGCGCCATAACCTCTAAAAACCGGCCGGTGCCTGCCGCGCACTTATCATTCATGAAAAACTGCTTCACATTTCCATTTTGATCGAGCCGAATGGCTTTTGCATCCTGTCCACCGATGTCAATAATGGTCCTTGCCGTTGGTACCAAAAAATGAACTCCTTTGGCATGGCAACTAATTTCGCTGATTTGTTTATCAGCTCCTTCGAATCTGAGACGGCCATACCCAGTGGCTACTACATACGCCATATCAGCCCGATTGAGTCCGCTCTCCGCAAAAACTTGTTCCAGAACTCGTACCGGTCCAGAAGTGCCTGTGCCTGCCTGCACAACGGCAGAAGCCAGGATTTTCTCTCCATTCTCTAAAATGATCGCTTTAGAGGATGCGGAGCCAACATCTACACCCATTACATACATAGTAACCTCCATGCAAATATATTTGATACGAAACATTTGTATGCTAACTATTTTTATGTAACCATATTTCTTTGCATTTGTCAAGTACTCTTGAAAATTTACAAAGCATGCGGGGGCTTTGTGCATGCACCCATTCAATCGATGCACCGGAAATCGGCGAAATTGTGTTGACCGACAGACGACACGACTATTTCTCTTTCCAAAACATAATGCCATATAAAAGGCTTTTTGGGGCGGCTAAACGCATTTAATTAGTGTCTAAAAACGTCCACTCTGTTTCCCAATTTGCAAAACAGAGTGGACTTTCTACATACTTGGCGGAACAATCTGGCGGCGCAGCACACTACGCGCCACACGTGCAACCATGGTTGCAGCCTCGGCTCTCATGATGGTTCCGCCTGGGTTAAATGCAAGGGTGCTCCCGTTGATGCCCGTGAGAACGCCAGCATTATACAAGCGCAAAACATCATCATTTTCAATATCCGGAATGGATGTAATTTGGTTGATTGGCACCAGCGCCTCCTCTGGCAGTACTTGGGCAATCAGTCTCGCAAAATAAAACCGGGTGGCCTTTCCTCTGGGATTCACAACATCGGTAATCCCGATTTGACGCAAATAATTGACATAGACCTGATACCAGTCTCCCTCCACCGGAGCGAGGCTGGGCGTTTCCTGGTTTGCATAGACTGCATGATGTATGCGAACAGCCAGCGCAATTACCTCTCCCCGCGTCATTTGGTTTTCCGGCGCAAACCGATTCCCCCCAATTCCATTCATCATGCCGATGCCGTAACACACCCGCACTTCTTCTGTGTACCAAGTGTCCAGGGGGACATCTATAAATTGGGGATCGCCCAAATAATCTGGGAACACATCATCAACTGTGATTGCCATGGCGGGGATGGACGAAAAAATCAATGCGAATCCAACGAAATACAAGGCAAAGAACCTTTTTTTCATTTTTACGCCTCCTCCCCATTCATTCGTTCCGTTCCATGCACCTACCCGCCTAGTGGGTACCAGATGCTTGCCACCCCTCTGGCAGCAATGGCGTCACGAATGAGATCAAACCCAAACCATCTCTTCCGTCCCCTCAGGCGATTTCTTTTGGACGGAAATTCCAATCAGCAAGCCAACTGCATAGAGTTCCCTTTCAAATTGCTTTCTTACGCCGACCTGTCCCTTTCCGCCCGTTACTTTCTCTCAATTTTAGTATACTCTGTTCACACATTCTTTGCAAGGAGCTTTTGGTATCTTCAGAAACGCTCCCTTTGTTTTTATTTTCCAAAAAATACATAGAAAAGCGAATATGACATCTATTTTCCTATTCTATGATGAAAAAAATGCAAAATTTGTAGAAATCGCACATAAATGAAGAACCTTCTTAGAACAATTTTGTTCTAAGAAGGTTCTTTTGTTTGGTGACCCATCCGCGACTCGAACGCGGGACACCCTGCTTAAAAGGCAGGTGCTCTGCCGACTGAGCTAATGGGTCATATCAATATAATAAATAAAAATAAAAAGAAATGGCTGGGATGGCAGGACTCGAACCTGCGAATGCCAGAGTCAAAGTCTGGTGCCTTACCGACTTGGCTACATCCCAGTATATGGTTGGGGTGGATGATCGGACTCGAACCGACGGCCTCCAGGGCCACAACCTGGCGCTCTAACCACCTGAGCTACACCCACCATGTCTCATACACGCTGGAAAACAGCCATTGCCACTCGCCATTCCTTTTTTGCAAAGCAGGAAGCGACTTCCTGATGACAAAGAGAGGACAATCGCCATTTCCCACATGTGCATTTGGCACGCCTGAAGGGATTCGAACCCCTGGCCTACTGCTTAGAAGGCAGTTGCTCTATCCAACTGAGCTACAGGCGCATATAATGGAGCGGGTGATGGGAATCGAACCCACGCGACCAGCTTGGAAGGCTGGAATTCTACCATTGAACTACACCCGCAATTCTCCTCTTCAAGATGCCAGCTCAACTATGATAGCACATGGCTGCATTTATTGTCAATATTTTTTTGATGGAATTTGCACAATTTTGAAAAATAAGTTACTGCTCTGCCCTTTCACCCACTGCTTTGTCGCAATAGGCACAATAATCTACTTCTCCAATGCGTTTTGTCAGTGGCGGCAAATACCATTCATCTTTCGTAATACAGCTTGGATTCCCACAGCGTCTGTGCCCCCCCATCGGAACAGGCGCTGGTGCTTTCTTTTCCTGATTGGCCAGATCCGCCAAAAGCGCCATGCGAATGTACATGCCAAACTGCGCTTGCTGAAAATAGACAGCCCGGGGGTCGTCATCAACATCCGGAGCAATTTCGTCCACTCTGGGGAGGGGATGCATCACAAGCAGCCGCTCCTTTGCACGCTCCAATTTCCGTTTTGTTAAGATATACACGCCTCTGTTTCGTTCATACTCCAATGGGTCCGTAAAACGCTCCCTTTGGATTCGTGTCATGTACAAAACATCCAGTTGTGGCATGACAGCATCTAAATTGGTCACTTCCACATTCCATTGGCGGTTTTCTTTCATAAAAATGCGAATATATTCTGGAACGGACAATTCCCTTGGAGAAATCAGATAAAATTTGATCCCTTCGAATTTGGCCAGCGCCTTAATCAGGGAATGAACGGTACGCCCATTTTTCAAGTCGCCACATAGGCCAATGGACAACCCATCCACGCTGCCGCGCAACCTCGTAATGGTCGTTAAATCTGTCATGGTCTGCGTGGGATGCATATGCCCTCCGTCCCCCGCATTGATCACAGGAACATTCGAATAAAGGGCTGCCGCCTTGGCGGCTCCTTCCCGCGGACTGCGAATTACAATCACGTCTGAATAACCGGAAACCATCTTCACTGTGTCTTTCAGTGTTTCTCCTTTGGCAACGGAAGATGAGTTGGGGTCCGCAAACCCAAATACGCTTCCACCCAGGCGCAGCATTGCTGCCTGAAAGGAAAAATTGGTACGTGTCGACGGTTCATAAAATAAGTTGCAAGCAACTTTTCCCCTACAAGTATCTATAAAATCGGACGGGCGCTCTATGATCCGGGAGCAGCTTTCGTATAATGCTTCCCATTCTGCTCGCGTCAAATCTTCAAAGTCCACTAAGTTTCGCAGTAACATTGACCAACCTCCCGCAGAATTTTATTTCAAATAAATTCTGCCCTCTTCCACACGTTCTACCGTTGCCAGCGCTTCAACCCGCAAGCCCATACGCCGCAACAATGCGCCGCCATCCCGCATTTCTTTTTCAATTGCCACACCAATGCCAGCAACCTCTGCACCTGCCTTTGCGACGATCTCCAAAAGGCCCAAAATCGCTTGCCCACTGGCCAAGATATCATCCACAATTAAAACTTTATCATGATCGGACAGACAGTTTTCAGCGACACGCAACGTGTATGCTTTGTCCACGGTAAAAGAATGAATTTCGGAAGAATAAACTGCGCGATCCATGTATCCGGTCTGGAACCGTCTGGCAAACACCGCATCCACCCCTGCACTGCGCGCCGCAAAACAAGCCAGCGGAATGCCAGATGTTTCAACTGTCAATACCTTGGTAATACCACTGCCACGAAACCGTTTGGCCAAAGCTGCACCCATTGATTCCAGCAAAGAGATATCCAGATAATGATTCAAAAACATATCTACCTGAATGATACCGCCCTCTTGTACAATTGCATCGTTTAAAATACGCCGTTTCAGCTCTTCCATATGTGTTCCTTTCCTTCAAACTTTTCTTCGTATCTGTGCGATGATTATGTCAGCAGAATGAATGTCACACCGTTGTTGTGGCGTTCCAAATCCCGATCTTTTCGCAACGCGTCACACGATAAGAATGCCCGACGTGTCGTTTCGTCAAAAATAGAGAAGCGCTCCCCAGGGATGATGCCCTTTACCTCCCCGCGGGACTCTAACGACATGAGATAGCGCCTGGCAGCAATGCGGATTTTCCCTCCCGTTCCAGTTGAGCCATATCCGTGAATGATCTTCAAAACCGATACCCCCAGCTGACGACTATAATAGATTTCAACGGTCAGTCTGCGGATTGCTGCATCGACGACCGGTTTTCCCAATTCTAAATTTACTTCCCTCAAATCACCATTCATTCTGATTCTCCGATGCTTCCTCTTTTTGGACAGAAGCAAAACCAAGATGTCCTGTCTTCTTGCTATTATAACGGAAATGATCGAAAATAACAATATGTGGATTGGGAATTGACAAAGAGTTTAAAATGTTGTATTTTAAATACGCAACTTCTTTCTTTTTCACCAATCGCTTCTCCCAGCAAGCAAAAAGTGAATGGAGAGATGCCGTTTCTGCAATAAATTAGATATGGAGCGGTATCGAAGTGGTCATAACGGGACTGACTCGAAATCAGTTGACGGGCAACCGTCCGTGGGTTCGAATCCCACCCGCTCCGCCAAAAATCCTTGAAAACGCAGCGTTTTCAAGGATTTTCTTTTGCCACAAAAGGAACCACGTTCAATGACTTACTCCCGTTTTACCCTTTCCAAGTGCTAAGTAATTTATCAACATCAAATTGAGCGATATTTCCATGATAGTTCAGTTTTCCAGACATGTTCAGGAAGAACGCTCCGCATTTATTCTGTATTTGCTCTGGCATTAAAAATAGGTCACCAGACCGTTTTAAAGATTCAATCGCTTGGAGAACTCGATCTCCCGTCAAGTATTTTTTGTATTCTTCTTTGACTTCGTATTTCGTACCGCTGCCAGTACAAACGCTTACAGACCTATCCAGATATTTCACAATGTTCTTGTCATCATTAAGTACATCTGTAAGATACTTTTTCGCATAGTCAGAATCAAAGCGCTCCAACAGATAGCAAATCATTCTCCAGTCACCGAAATCAAATAGATTATATTCGTTTAACATATCTTTTACTTTTTGAGTGAATGCGCCTTCCAGTTGAATGAGTTCTTCTAAAGAAAGCACTTTTTTATAGCCTTTTTCTTCTCCTTTAGCCGCTAATCTTCCATATCCCAACTCAAGCATATTGATAACGTTTGCCATGGATTGCAAAGAGGAAAAATTAGTATTATGTATGATATCAGAAAGGAAGAAAAGTCTTTCCGTTGGAGCGACAACGTCTATCAAGTCAATTATCATATAGTCTGCATAGGAGCTTGCACGCATCGACAAAATATTTTTGTTAGAAACAACATCAAGTTCCGCAGAGGTATCAAGTAACGCATTTATCATAACTTTCGCCCTGTCCGGTGAAATCTCAGGGATCATTGCTTGTACTTCTTCAAGAAACTCGTAGCTTGTACCCTTCTCATCACGATCCAACAGAAACGTTCTAAAATCCTCGCAACTCAAAGAGTAGAGCGCTTTTATGATTTCTGATTTCTTTAGTCCGATATTATCTAAGTCGAGATTGAAATATCTATCAAACTTTTCGGAATGAGCAATTTGGTTATTCTTTCTAAATGTATTTAAGTCATACACTTCATAAATCTTACCGACTTTTTGTCCAAAGTGAGGAAATAGCCGTGAAAGAAATGTAATGGCTATTTCAGCATCATGTTCATCTCTTCCTTCATTTTTACTATGTAACAGCGATTGAATTTGGGAATCATACAACTCATACCATTCCTTTTGCGATTTACTTCTCCCAATAGTTGATAGATCAAGTTCTCCTGTTAAAATGGACTTATTATTTTTGATCCACTCATATATTTGTGGGAGGGAAACTTCTAATGCCGATATAGCAACCATATCTGCAAAATCAACCTCTGAAGATATAGTTGTTAGCTTGAATTGTACTGAGTTGCAGAGACGGTTTATATCTCTAATATTTTTTATAAATGGATCAACGCATGGTTCAAATAATCGTTGCCAATGCGCCTGTTGAAAACTTATATCTTTATATTCGGAGATGATTAGATTCAGTTGGTCGAATAATACTTCCCTGAGCTTTTCCCTCTGAATGTCAGGAATCTGAATAGGCATTTGAATTATCTTCTCGAGGTAATCTTCGCCGTTTCCTTCCTGAACTTTTTTCAACGCTTTTACTACAATTTCCTTATCAAAAGCCAAAAGATATATCGTGTTTGGAAATTTTGCGACAGATGTAATCAGCTGAAACACTTGCCGAATTTGCTCATTGTTTAAGCGATCAATATCATCTATAACAACTAGTATTTTCCTTACTTGCTTCTTGAGAAGGCTTATCACATACTCTTTCTGTTTTAAAATATCTTTCTCATCGGAACCCTTCTTCATTTTCTTTCCAAGCGCAGTTGCGCCTTTTTTCCCAAGAAGGGCTAATATTCCTCCAACAACTGGGATACCCTCAGCAAGATCGAATGCATCTGAGTACGTTTCAAGTGCCTCTCCGATTTTTGATAAATTTTTGTCTCCCTTGCTACGAAACTCATTGGATAGCCGAATAAAAAATTGCGACAAAAGTTGATTAGCCTCAGAAAAATTCCAAGGATCAAAATGAACAACAATGAATCTGTTTTCCTCGCAGATACTTCTCTGTTGTTCCTCAATTTCGTTTAGCATCATATTAATAAGAGACGTCTTTCCACTTCCCCATTTCCCATAAAGGCCAACAGAGAAAGTATCTGCACTATTCAAATTTATGAGCGCTTGCGCCAACAGCTTTGCAAAACCGCCTCTGCTAAGCTGATCGTCAACATTCGACATGATAGGCTTATCTGAATAAAACATATTATCCTCCATCATTACTTCGTTTCAAGCCATTTTGAATGAACTTGCTTTTTTATGCAATCAAAATTTCGCTCAGCAAACTTTTGGCAAAAGCGCTTTTGTCTGTGGACTATCCATTATTGCTAACAAGCAAAACAGCCCACAGGAAATTTGAACGGCTGGCCGTGCGGAGACAAGGCCTACCGTTAATTAATTTTACCAGAAATTGTTAGCATATTCAATGCGAACAATCCATTTATAGTATTTTCCGTATCCGCCCATCAAAAATGTGAAATGGTATAAAGATAGGAGACACGGATTTCCGTGTCTCCTATCTTTATACCATTTCATGCAGGAAATCTTTTTTACAACGGATACGTCTTGTCTCTGGCTAGTTAATAATGGTTCCGCTATTCACATGAAAAACCTGTCCGGATATATTCGACGAATCTTCACAAGCCAAAAAGATATAAATAGGTGCCAATTCGTAGGGCTGCGCCGCCCTTTGCATGGGACTGGTAGAGCCAAAGGTCTGCACCTCTTCTGGAGAGAAGCTGGAGACAATGAGCGGCGTCCAAACCGGGCCGGGTGAAACGGCATTGACGCGAATTCCCATTTCCATGAGAGAAAGCGCCATGGAACGTGTGAAAGAGACGATTGCGCCTTTTGTGGCAGAGTAATCAATCAATGTGGGCTTCCCTTCAAAAGCGGTAATGGAAGCGGTGTTGATGATGGTGCAACCGGCGGTTAAGTGCTGCAAAGCCGCCTTTGTCATATAAAAGCAAGAGAAAAAGTTGCTTTCAAATGTGGTCAGCAGTTGTTCTTTTGTGATATCCGATATGCTGTTTTGCGGGTGCTGTACACCTGCATTATTGATTAGAATATCAAGCCCACCAAGCTGTGTAACGGCTTGCTCCACTGCTTGCGCGGCGTTTTCTTCCATGCGAAGATCAGATTGAATCGCAATGCACTTTCCTCCAAGACCCTCAACTGCCTGGACGGGCTCCTGGGCATCACTGTTTTCGCAAAGATGGATGATGGCAACGTCGGCCCCTTCCTTGGCATAGGCCACCGCAACAGCACGACCGATTCCGCTGTCTCCACCTGTGATAATGGCTTTCTTCCCGGACAGCCTGCCCGATGCCTTGTACGCCGGATTATCATATTGGGGAAGGGGATTCATTTCCGCCTCCCTACCGGGCTGGCGGTTTTGATGCTGGGGAGGAAACGTATTTTGTGGCTGAGGTTGCATAGATTTTGCTCCTTTCCAAGACTTTCATATTATCTTTATGCATTCTTGTTCCGGCTTTATTTTGTCCTCTTCCTGTGAATAATATATCTCACCAAGATGAGATTATTAGAACGAGGCACCAAGATTTAGCCATTATCAAGGCGTTGTCACATTCAGAACCGGCCATGTCTGTCGAAACACATGGCCGTGAAATGCAATATCAATTTCAATATGATTTATGCTTTCTTCAGTTGGGATAAAGGCAATGAAAAGAGGAAATAGTATACTGTTGCCTGCAACTATGCCAAATCTCAGCCACCTTGCGGGTATTTAATATATTCAGGGGGAGAAGCGATGGAGGTCATATCTACGGTTATCCCAACCATCACACTGATACGTACACTGCTGGGCATTCTGATGGGTACGGTCGCTCGTTTTGTAACGATACGAATTGACTCCAGGCAGGTTCCCAGCTATCCAATTGGCTATTTTATTAACCTTGTGACCGGATTTTTTGCAGCAAGCCTTGGTTCTGTTGCAATTCCGGCTTTGTTGTCCAACGATTTTGCCGCGGTTACTTTTTTAATGTTAGCCGTTCAACACTTTCGTGATATTCGAAAACAGATTCAAGAAAGCCTTGAGAATATCGATCCGGTTGGCTTTGCACCCAGAGGCAGTGCCTACATCGATGGCATTTCCAAAACATTTGAGGCCAGAAACTATATTTGCCTGCTGACGTCCTTGGGTACCGTTTTGGTGCTTTATCTCATCATGAGCGAATCCATATGGATCAACGCGGCCGCTGCGTTGATAGCCGGGTCGGCCCTCATTTGGTGTATGATTCATTTTACAAAAGGCAAGTGCATTGGGGATATCTGCACACTTCATTATGGGAATATTGATGTGAGGGACTCTGAATTGTATGTGGACGGCATCTGGGTTACCTGCATGCTTGGCCTGAAAAAAAGGCAACAACTCTTTATGGAGCAAGGTGTTGCCTTGGTTGCAACGCCAAAGTCTGAAAATCAGCGGCTCACCCTTGAAAATGACGGGCAACGTGCCGCTATCTTACATGATGCCGCTCGTTCGTTTGGAACCAAAGAGCTGTGGTTTACAAAACGCAGTTTTCCAGATGGAAGAATTGTGATCGCTTTTGTCCCTATTATAAATGACAAAGAAAAAATAATAACTGCAGTGCGCAACACACCTATTTTGGAAAGCGTTCGCAAGCGGTCGCCCGGGAGGTAAGACGATGGAAATTATTTTATATATTACAGATTGCCCTAATCGGGTCATCACAGGGCATCCGCTGGCATTAAATATGCCAAATGATGCAGAACGTCAAACTCTTCTTGAAATGTTGGCTGAGACACTTGAGGCAAGCGTGATCCAAATCAAAAACGGTGACCATATAATTGTTCGAAGAAATGGGTAGAAATCAGCTGGCAGAACAAACAAACGACTTAAACAGTCGGGTAGCGCAATCTGCTCAGAGGCCGAAATCCACCCGCTCTGCCAAAGGGCCCCTGAAAATGCTGCATTTTCAGGGGCCTTCTCTGTCCACTCTTGGTGGCCTTGTCGACCGGCTTTGCTGACATTTCTGGCCTCCTGTGTTTTGGCGATGATTACACCCACTTCTTCCTTGATATAAATCTCCCATTATTTTTTTACTGAAACACTTGACAAGCATCTTGAATATAAGTATATTAGTAATATATAATATACTTATAAGGAGTTGTGCTATGTCCTGTTCAAAGAATATCGCATACATCGGAAAAGACTGCGTTGCCTGCGGCGTTTGCACAAAACATTGCCCCCGCGCCGCACTGACCATACGCAAGGGAATGTATGCCACGGTGGATTATGATACATGCGTCGGCTGTGGAAAATGCTCCACCGTCTGTCCCGCCGGGGTCATTGAAATGGTTGCAAAGGAGGTAAAGGTAGTATGAAAAAGCATTGGTATGATTATCTCTGGATCTTTTCCTCCATCTATCTGATCCTCGGCCTGTTCAACATCCTGTTTGCATGGCTGGGCCTTATCTGCTTTCTTGTGCCGCTTATGATTTCTGTTGTAAAAGGGAGCAAAGCCTATTGCAATCGATTCTGCGGGCGCGGGCAGCTGTTTGAGCTGCTTGGCGGCAAACTTGGGCTTTCACGGAAGAAAACACCGCCAAAATTTCTGCGGTCAAAATGGTTTCGATATGGTTTTTTGACCTTTTTTATGACGATGTTCCTGTTGATGCTTTACAATACCTATCTGGTTTTTGCAGGCGCATCATTACGGGAAGCGGTTACGCTTTTATGGATGTTTAAGTTGCCATGGCAATGGACGAATACTGCTTTTGTATCACCCTGGGTTGCGCAATTTGCCTTTGGATTTTACAGTGTTATGCTGACATCCACCGTGCTTGGGCTGGTTACAATGATCGCATTCAAGCCCCGCTCATGGTGCGTATACTGCCCCATGGGAACAATGACCCAAGGAATTTGCACACTAAAGAATAGAGAGGAAGCCAAAACATGGAAGAAAGGGCACAAAAAATCGCCGAGTTGTTAAAAGTACTTGCCAACGAAAACCGACTTTTGATTTTGTGTGCATTGATGCAAACCCCGCTGACGGTGAGCGAAATTGCAAAATTTGTTCCAAACATCACACAATCGGCATTGTCGCAGCATTTGGCCCTGCTCAAAGCGCATGGTATTTTGGAGTTTCAAAAGTCTGGGCAAAACATGATCTATTCCATGGCAGACCACCGGGTGGAGGAAATCATTTATGTCCTCAAAAAACATTATTGTACGATGGGAGATGTGGAAAAATGAAAAAGCTGATTTTGCTTT
>JAQWCP010000334.1 GCA_028705905.1 Oscillospiraceae bacterium | reverse complement strand
ACGCCGTGGAAGGCTACCGCACCTTGTCAGTGAGTGGCCGGGAGTCCCTGGCCTACACCATTACGGATGATGACCGGCCGGTGGGCACCGATGGCATGGAATACTACGGCAAGCGGCAGCAGAGCCGGACCATCACGGTGCAGTTTGAGCTGTCGGCCCCGTCGGCTGCCACCTTTATGGCCCGCTATCGGGCGTTGAAGGATTTTTGTAAAGGCGAAAACCGCAAGCTGCGGTTTGCCGATGAGCCGAATGCCCATTATACGGGGACGCTGCTTGCCGTGGATGAACCGGATGCGGGGAGTTTGCGGGTCGTGGCGAAAATGACGTTTTATTGCGCGGATCCGTATTTGGTATCTGATTTGACGACAACAGTGACGGCTTCGACAATGGATGGGGTTTTGACGGCGAAGGTGAATAATGACGGGAGCGGGGAGGTTTTCCCGACTTACCGGATTGTGAATCATGATGAGAATGGTTATTTGGGGATTGTGCATCCAGGAGGAGCCTTTGAAATGGGAAACCGGGAGGAAGCAGACACGACGGGATATACCAGAAGTGAACGGCTTTTGACAGGATTTTCCGCTTTTTCCGCTTTTTCCGGGGCAAATCCTCAGGACAGTGGCATTACGCTTAACGGGTCTTTAACATTGGGCGCTGATGGCAATCTTACTCTTAATAGCAAAGGTGCCGGTAGCGCATGGCACGGGGGATGCTACCGGGCAATATTACCAGCAGATTCCAATAAAGAGGTTGGCGCAAAGAATTTTTATTGCTGGTGGCGGTCCCGGTTTGAAACAGGGTTAATGGGACAGACAGGGCTGCAACAAATCTTACTGGCGGATGAAAATAATTGTTTTATTTGCGGGTATGGGATGTATAAAGCGGATACGGTTGGGAATTCGGCCCATGTCATTGCATGGATACCATCTGGAGAATTTAAAAGTATTGATTTGACGCCGAGCGCATATGTTGAGAATCCTTTTAGGAATGGATATGGGGAGAGTGATTTGCTCAAAGAAGGTGGAAAGCTGCGCTTCCACTATTACGGTAACTATTACAGTGTTTACCTGCCGGAAATTGCCAATAAAAAGGTGACATATCTTTATGTCGTTTTAGGAGACTGGGGAACATCATCAAAATATATCTCAGTGAATCAATGCGGATCGTTTTATGCCAACAAAAATATGGTGGAAAAAGAACGGGACGTGCCGAACCGGTACGCCGCCGGGAGCGAGATAGTGGTGAATACGGCGGATGACACGATTAAGGTAGCGGGAATGGCACGCAATGATGAGTTGATTACGGGGAGTGTGTTTGCGCCACTGCCGCCAGGGGAGACAAGCGTTGAATTTTATCCATCGACCTGGTGTGACCCGAAGCCGGAAGTGACCGTTGAGTTTAATAAGAGGTGGTTGTAATGCTCATTAGTATTCATGACAAAAATTTAAGACGCGTGGCGTTTTTGGATAATGATAAACCGGAGACGCTGCATTTTAAGGATGATACCTGGCATCGCTATTTAACCGAAGCAACCAGTACGTTTGATTTTACGGTGACGAAATCTGAGGATGTCCATTCGGATATTCGTTTTTTGAATGAGCAGAATTATGTGTCTTTCCGATACGGGAATCAGGATTATCTGTTTGGAATAATGAAGACGGAGGAGACTGAGGATGAGCTGACCTGTTATTGTGAAAATTTGAATCTGGAGTTGCTGACGGAGACGGATCCGGCGCATAAGGAGAATGGGGCAAAGACTTTTGTTCAGTATTTGGATTTGTGCGGGATTTTGATGTCCAGAATGACGCTGGGCATTAATGAAATTAGTGACAGGTCGAGAACTTTATCATGGGACGGGCAGCAAACAAAGCTGGCACGACTGCTGTCGATTGTAAAACAGTTTGACGCAGAATGTGAGTTTGTGACGAGCTTGAACCGTGACGGAAGTTTGGCGGCGCTGACGCTGAATGTGTTCCGGGAGCATGATGCCAGTTATCAGGGGGTCGGGAAGCGGCGGGACGATGTAACCCTGTATTATGGAGACAGTGTTGACAGCGTTCGGAGAACAATTGATAAAACCGGGTTATATACGGCGATTTTACCGACGGGTAAGGATGGCCTGACGATTGCGTCAATTGCGAGGACGGAGTATGACGAGGATGGGGCTGTTTTGTTTTCAAGTCCATCCGGTGAGTCGCATATTTTGTGCCCGTCGATGATAACAGATTATCCATCACAGTTATCCGATGAGACATCAGACCGATACATCAATCTGGATTGGGATTATGATACGGACAATGTGAATGTGCTTTACGCGAAGGCGCTGGCAAAAATAAAAGAAGTGTATATGCCGGCGATAACGTATGAGGCAACGTGTCCGCTTGCTCTTGATATCGGGGATACGGTTAGGATTCATGATGATAAGTTTTCGCCGGCGCTTTTGCTTGAGGCCCGGGTCAGCGAGCAGGAAGCCAGTTTTTCTGATCCGACGAAGAATAAGAATACTTTCGCTAATTTCAGGGCGCTGGAGAATAAGTTGTCCGGGGATATTACGTCACGGGTGCAGACGCTTATTGATAACGCATCGCCTTATGCCATGGAGGTGTTGTCTTCGGATGGTTTAGTGTTTAAGAACGGTGCTGGGAGTACGACGCTGACACCCCGGGTACTCAAAGGCCAGAAGGATGTCACCTCGCAGGTTGCTACTGCCTGGTACAAGGATGGTGTGGCCA
>JAQWCP010000333.1 GCA_028705905.1 Oscillospiraceae bacterium | reverse complement strand
GGCAAAATTCCAACAGGCGTAAGCTTTAAATAATCACTGAGTACAGGTACATTAAGTGCTATCAAGAGAAATACAACTACTCCGCTCATCCAAATATTGAAGGATCGGCTTGAAAACACTCTCACCTTTGTTAAAGGTACATGATTTGTTCTCATATTAAGGGCCAGACATACATGACCAAAGAGCCATATTATAAATGCAAATGTCTGCGCGGTTGCAAGATCCTTTGTCGTAAACCAGCTAAAGAAGTACACAGCGAGTACTGCCGCCGAAAGTGTGATACCTCCGCTGAAAATACCTGTCATCATGTTTTTATTCATGAAACTTTCTTTTGGATCTCTCGGTTTTCTCTTGAGCAAATCCGACTCTGCAGGTTCAGCTACAAAGGATGTTGACGCCGCCAAATCCATAAATAACTCCAGTATTATTATTTGTATTGGTGAAAACGGAAGAGGCATGTTAAACAGTACAGGCACTAAAAATGATATGATTAGTCCTACTTTACAGGACAGATAATATTTTACACATTTAGACAAATTATCATAAAGTCTTCTGCCCTCCTGTATGGCATCTACGATCGACGTGAAACTGTCGTTCGTTAATATCATATCCGCAGCCTCCTTGGCCACGTCAGTACCCGATATACCCATCGAGATCCCAATGTCAGCTGCTTTTAAAGCAGGAGCATCATTGATGCCGTCGCCTGTTACGGCTATTACCTCTCCATTCTCACGAAGTGCTTTTACTATATTGAGCTTCTGCTCTGGCGAAATTCTTGCGAATATATTATATTTCTTGACAGCAGCAGAAAGACTTTCGGGAGACATTCTATTGATTTCATCCCCGGTAAGCACACCTGTCACCTTTATTCCTGCGTTTACAGCCACTCTTTTGGCAGTGCTCGCGTGGTCTCCCGTAATCATAATAACTCTAACGCCTGCACCGTTACTGTTAGCAATTGCTTCTTTAACACCTTCCCGGATGGGATCGTCAAAGCAGATGAGTCCGATTATTGTAAAAAATTTCTCAGAATCCACTTTATATGCTACTGCTATGGTTCTGTAGCCTATGGACATTGATTCCTTAAGTTTGTTCTCCATTTCATCGTCCTGCCTGGACATGGAGAATATGCTTTCGGACGCACCTTTCAAAACAGTGATTGTTTTTCCTTCATTTTGATAGAGTGATTGAAAAACCTTTCTGTTTTCATCAAAACCCAAATCTTGTATCAGCTTATAACGATTTAGGATTTCTTTTCTCTCGAGGCCCATTTCTTGTGCCTTATCAATAACCGCTTTATCCATCGGATCGCCCAAAAATCCGCCTTCGCTATCATATGCAACGTCCGCCATCAACGCTCCGATAGTAAACAACAGCTGCTCGTCTTTTGCCGCCCACTTTTCAATGCTCATTTTGTTTTCGGTAAGGGTTCCTGTTTTATCTGTAGCAATGACCGTAACGCTCCCTAAGGTTTCCGCTGCCTGGGTTCTTCTTATCAACACATTCTTCTTGGAAAGGTTAATTGATCCAAGCCCCAGTAGCATGGTCACGATGATCGGCATTTCTTCAGGAATTGTTGCAAATGAAAGAGACAAACCGGTCAATATCATATCCTTAAGCGGCAATCCTCTAAACACACCTAATACAGGGATGAGCACGCTAAATACTCCTGCAATCCAAATAAGGTTTTTGGACAACTGCTTCATAGATTTTTGCAAAGGTGTTTTAGGCTCTCTGGCTTCCTGTGTGAGCCCTGCTATTTTCCCCAGCTCCGTATCCATTCCGGTATTGACCACCATCGCCGTTCCTTTGCCCTTGAGTATGATGCTGCCCATGTGAACCATATTCGTTCGGTCATGTAATCCTGTAGCCACGGGCATCAGATCTGCGATTTTAGCAATACCCATAGATTCGCCTGTCAACTGTGATTCGTCTGCCTCTAGTCCTCTTGCATCGATAACACGGGCATCAGCGCTTATTTTAACGCCATTTTTCAATATGAGTATATCACCCGGAACTATGAGGCTTGTTTCTATTTCAACAGCTTTCCCGTCCCGCATAACCCATGTTGTCGGCAAAGCAAGCTTTCTCAATGATTCAATACTTTTCTTAGCTTTATACTCCGTGTAAACCTCTACCAATGTTACAGTAAGTATTACAAAAATAATCGTTATCGTATCGCCAATCTTGCCCCAAACACTGTATATTACCCCTATGGTAAGCAGTAAAAGAATTAAAGGCTCTTTTATCTCTTCAAATAAAATGTCCCAGAACGTTATAGTTTTAGACTGTGTGATTTTATTTAAGCCGCTTTCTTTCAGTCGTTTCTCAGCTTCAGCTGAACTCAGACCTTTTGATATATCAGAATTCAATGCGCTTTGAACGGCTTTTTTATCCATTGACCAAATTGCATCCAATTTTCTCATTAAAATTCCTCCCTAAATTAATTTTCATTGTTTAGCTCATAGACTTGATTGCTGAAATCATCTAATATTTGCTTGCATTTTTCTAACTCCTGCGCTGATACCGTTTTTAGCGAGGCATTGAAAAAGTCTCTTTTAGCAATTTTTTTGTGCCATTCAATAAGTTTGTTGTATTCATCTTCATTTTCCTCAACTTCTACAAATGAAAAATTCTCTTTTTCGGTTTCCTTTTCTATCTCACGGAAAAAATCCTCGCATTTATCTAATAGCTCTTTGTATTCTTCATCCCTTGCTTTGTTAAATAACTCGACAATATTAT
>JAQWCP010000332.1 GCA_028705905.1 Oscillospiraceae bacterium | reverse complement strand
GGCAATCCACCGAAACGGCGATTTACGAGCAGGCGCTTTTCCCCATCCAGACAGAGCAGCCCCAGGAGCGCGATGCGCTTGTGTTGGCAGATGCAAGATGGCATCCAGGTGTCATCGGCATTGTAGCCTCTCGCTTGGCAGATAAATACGGTTGTCCGGTATTTATGATCTGTCTGGATGGGGATAAGGGGAAAGGATCTTGCCGCAGTTATGGCGAGTTCAACTTGTTTGAGGCGTTGGAAGAAAGCGCAGATCTGCTGGATAATTTCGGTGGACATGCGCTGGCAGCGGGATTTAGCATTGCAAAGGAGAATATCCCGGCGCTGCGCCTGAGGCTCAATGCCAGCGTGCGCCGTCATTGGGGGGAACAGAAGCCCATTTCTGAGCTCTCAATCGATGTGGAGCTACATGACCCGGAACTGCTCACAACAGAGCAGATTCGGGCACTGTCCATTTTAGAGCCCCATGGTGCGGGCAATCCAAAGCCGGTGTTTTGTATGCGTGGTTTTACAATCACGGCGTTGTCCCATGTGGGTGATGGACGTCATTTGAAGTTACGGCTGAAAAAACAAGAGTGGCAGTTTGACGCCATCTTTTTTTCCACCAATGCGCAGGAAATGAACATACAGGTGGGGGAGCGGGTGGATGCTGCCTTTACATTGCAGATCAATGAATTTCGAGGCAATCAAACCGTACAGATGGTTTTGGTTGATCTACATCCTGGATGTACCCGGGCGCAAATTCAGCAGGCTTTGTATGAAAAATATAAGAGCGGGGCGCCCCTCACACGCGGGGAGGCGAAAGCCATTACCCCAAACCGGGAGGAGTTTGCCGCGGTTTGGCGGTATTTGGTGAAACGGGTGGACGGTTTTGTCTTGAAGGAAACATTGCCGAATCTTTCCCGCAAAATCGCAAAGGCATGTGGCCTTCGGGCAACGCCCATGCGGACCATGGTCTGCTTGGAGGTGTTTGCAGAGCGGGGCTTGATTTCGCTGCAAGGAGATTGTGAAGGGCTTCAAATTGCCCTTTGTGAAACAATCAAAAAAGTAGATCTGGAACAATCTCCGATTATGATTGGGTTGCGTTGTGTACAAAAGGGCGAATCCTTGGAAGCATTACATACTATTTGAAAAGAGGGGAGGTGCCGCTGTGGACCCGGTATTGGAACAATATTACGCAATGGAAGAAAAAGCAAAACAATATAACTCGACGCTGGATACCAACCGCTTGTTTTCCGCATTTACATATGCGGATAACGCACATGTACAGCAGCGGCGCAAGGATGGATCCCCGTTCGTGACCCATCCGCTGGCCGTGGCGGAGATTGTGGCAGAAATGGGACTTGATATAGAGTCCATCATTGCCGCGCTGCTCCACGACTGTATTGAAGACACCCAGGCGACCCATGCGGAAATTGCCAAATTCTTTGGCGCTTCTGTGGCAGATTTGGTAGAAGGGGTCACGAAGCTGACCCGCGTGCAGTATACCAGCAAAGAAGAAGAACAGATGGAAAACCTGCGCAAAATGCTGATGGCTATGGCAAAGGATATCCGCGTCATTTTAATCAAAATTGCCGACCGTTTGCACAACATGCGCACTATGAACTATCAAAGTGAGCAAAAACAGCGGGAGAAAGCGCTGGAGACCATGCAGATCTATGCGCCAATTGCGCATCGGCTGGGAATGCAGAGAATGAAGTGGGAATTGGAAGACTTGTCACTTCAATACTTGGATCCCGTTGGGTATGAAGAAATCACCAAAAGTTTGGCGCGCCGCAGCACCATTCATGAAGAGTTTCTCGAGCGCATTCAAAATAAAATTGAAGAGCGAATGCGGGAGGCGGGGATCAAATGCCAAGTGTTTGGCCGCATGAAACATGTGTATAGCATCTATCGAAAAATGCACGCCCAAAACATTGGCATGGACGAGATCTATGACCTCTATGCGTTTCGTGTGATTGTGGATGACATTCCGGAGTGTTACAATGTATTGGGGTGTATTCATGATTTGTTTAAGCCGGTGCTGGGTCGTTTTAAAGACTACATTGGCACACCGAAGCCCAATATGTATCAATCTCTTCACACAACGGTCATCGGACGAGAAGGTATTCCGTTTGAGGTGCAAATTCGCACTTGGGATATGCACCACACAGCGGAGTACGGCGTTGCCGCTCATTGGAAATACAAACGAGGGCTTAATGGGAAATTGGGCACGGAAGAAAACTTCGAGTGGGTGCGCAAGCTGTTGGAAAGCCAGCAGGATACAGATGCCGAGGAATTTGTACGCACACTGAAGGTAGATATGTTTGCCGATGAAGTGTTCGTATTCACACCCCGCGGCGATGTGATTAACTTACCTGCCGGGGCAACGCCCATTGACTTTGCTTACAGCATTCATTCTGCGGTGGGCAATCATATGACAGCGGCGAAGGTCAATAACCGGATCGTTCCCTTTGATATGGTGCTACAGAGCGGCGATATTGTGGAAGTGATCACATCGAAGTCCGCCCATGGCCCCAGTCGTGATTGGATGCAGATTGCAAAAAGCAATGAGGCCCGCAACAAAATTCGCCAATGGTTTAAAAAGGAACGGCGGGAAGAAAATATTGTTCACGGGAAGAGCAGCTTTGAAAGCGAGTTGAAACGAGCGGGTATTTCCATGGCTGCCATTACGGAAGAGTCCATTCTACCCCAGATTCTTAAAAAAGTGTCGTTTGGCTCATTGGATGAAATGTATGCCGCC
>JAQWCP010000024.1 GCA_028705905.1 Oscillospiraceae bacterium | reverse complement strand
ACGGGACAACGACATGCTCCTGGCTACATTAAAACGGCTGCGCGACCTGGGAAACACCCTGCTTGTGGTGGAACACGATGAAGACACCATGCGGGCGGCCGATTATATCTTGGACATCGGGCCGGGTGCAGGCATCCATGGTGGCGAAGTGGTCGCCGCCGGTACCGCAGAAGAAATCATGAAAAATCCCGCTTCCATCACGGGTGCTTACCTTTCCGGCGCAAAGAAAATCCCTGTCCCCACACAACGCCGCCCCGGAAACGGGCACCAGCTGGTGGTGCGGGGTGCCTCGGAAAATAACTTGCGCCATATCGACGTATCCATTCCCCTTGGCACCATGACGTGCATCACGGGTGTTTCCGGCTCGGGAAAGTCCAGTCTCGTCAATGAAATTATATATAAGAAACTGGCAGCCGATTTAAACCACGCCAAAACCCGGGCAGGCAAGCATGACGCCATTGAGGGTGAGGAGTTTTTAGATAAAATCATCAATATCGACCAATCGCCCATTGGCCGCACGCCCCGTTCCAACCCGGCTACGTATACAGGTTTGTTCGGAGATATTCGGGACTTGTTTGCCTCTACTCCGGATGCCAAAAGCCGTGGATACGGCCCAGGCCGGTTCTCTTTTAACGTGCGGGGCGGCCGGTGCGAAGCCTGTGCCGGGGATGGCCTCCTCAAGATTGAGATGCACTTTCTGCCGGATATTTACGTTCCGTGCGAGGTCTGCAAAGGGAAACGATACAACCGCGAAACGCTGGAAGTGCGCTACAAAGGGAAAAACATCCACGAAGTGCTGAAGATGACTGTAGATGAAGGTCTGGAATTTTTCAGCAGCCTTCCAAAGCTGCATCGAAAGCTGGAAACGCTGCGGGATGTAGGATTGGGCTATATCAAGCTGGGTCAGCCGTCCACCACCCTTTCCGGTGGAGAAGCCCAGCGGGTGAAGCTGGCCACGGAACTCAGCAAACGCTCCACCGGCGGTACAATTTATATCTTGGACGAGCCCACCACCGGTCTGCATACGGCAGACGTCCAAATGCTGATTGAAGTGCTGGAGCGGCTGGTGGACGTGGGAAACACGGTTGTGGTCATTGAACACAACCTAGACGTCATCAAAACCGCCGACTATATCATCGACTTGGGTCCGGAGGGGGGCAGCGAAGGCGGCAATGTTGTCTGCACCGGTACGCCGGAAGAGATCGTGCACTGTGACGCATCCTATACCGGCCACTATTTAAAAAAATTGCTGGGATAGGTCCTCTGACGCAGGCTGCATTTGCAGATGCCGCCCATCGGGAAGGAATGGATCCAGCTGTAGACGTTTGGCTCATTTCTGGCGGCGGCTCTCGCTTCTATCAATGCCTGAAACCGGGGACCTGGCCCGGCGGGCCGGTGTCCCCGGTGGCAAACCGCTGGGAACATATGCCATGCCCCATTACAACGGACGGTTTGCGGGCAGATTTCGTTGCTGCTCCCATCACAAATGGCTTTGACCTTTCCTTCGCCAAGTCTCACTCTTGCCCCCCATTTCCCATACAATGAATTGGGAGGTGGAATACCGATGCAAGCTATTCTTGACGGGCTTTTGGCCTTTTTTTCCGCCGTTGGAATCGTTTCCGTATGTTATATATTTGGCCATAGAAAAGGCCACCCTGTACATAGAACAAAAGAATCTGCTGTTTATATCTTGTTGTACACACAAGGAGACGGCGCACAGCTCCAGCCTATTTTCATGCAGCTGCATCGCTATGGCAGCCCCATCGTTCCGCAAATCATATTAGTCGATGACGGGCTTAATACCAAAGGGCAGCAGGCTGTTGCCGCCCTCATGAGGCAACAGCCTGAAATCCAGTGCTGTACCCGGGAGACGTTACCAGATATTTTGCGATCTGAGAAATCGCCACGTGAATCATAACAAACACAAGGAGGCGCGACAATGGCCGAGCAACATACGGAAATCATCGAACTGTCCGGTACAGTCCGCGCCTTGATCTTCCAAAATGCAGACAACGGGTATACCGTTTTGCGTTTGGATGCCAAGGAAATAGAACATATCGTGGTAGGCTGCATGCCCGCCATTTCACCAGGAGAGCAGCTCCTGGTGCGCGGGCACTGGGTCAACCACCCCACCTATGGAACACAGCTACAGGCCGATTATACAGAGCGCACTCTCCCCTCAGAAGAGGTGGCGATCTTGGCCTACTTGTCATCCGGCGCCATCAAGGGTGTGGGTGCAGCCACCGCCAAGCAGCTGGTTCGTGCATTCGGTGCGGAAACGCTCTCTGTCATCGAAGAAACACCGGAGCGGCTGGCCCAAATCAAGGGCATCACCCCAAAACGGGCACAGGATATCTCCCGGGCATTTCTTGCACAGTCCGGAATCCGGCGGTTGCTGGACTTTTTGACGCAGTATGACCTACCTCTGCCTTTGGCACTGCATCTTCACCGCCGGTATGGGGAAGCGGCGCTCCCGGCTTTAAAAGAAAATCCCTATCTTTTGTCGGACGAAGAATTTCAAGTGGATTTTTCCACGGTAGACACATTGGCCATTCAACTTGGCTTGGAGGCAGATGCCCCGGAGCGGGTGGAGGCCAGCCTGCTGTTTGAGCTTTCGTATAATGCCGGAAACGGCCACAGTTTCCTCCCTCGTCCAAAGCTGGTGGATGCCACATTGTCTTTGATTGGCGTGGACTGGGACACCGTGGAAGAAGGGCTGGATGCACTGATCGAACGGGGGGAAGTGGTCTGCTCCCCCGTTGCAAAGGTAGACGCCTGTTATCTATCTTGGCTATACGCCGCCGAATGTTACGTGACAGAGCGCATTTGCCAGATGACCCAGTTTCCTTTGCCTGCTCTCCCCAACTTAGATGCTCTTTTGCAAGATGCACAGAAAACACAGGGCATCTGCTACGCTCCGGAGCAGCAAGTTGCCGTGAAAACGGCTGCATCCAGCCGGATCATGCTGCTCACCGGTGGCCCGGGGACTGGTAAAACCACAACCGTTCGGGGCATCTTAACGCTGTTTGATGCGCTGGGCCTGAAAACCGTTTTGGCCGCGCCCACAGGCCGCGCCGCCAAACGGTTGGGAGAGGTTTGTGGGCGAGAGGCCGTTACCATCCACCGTTTGTTGGAAGCAACCTTTGGCCCCGACACCCGCCAGACCGTATTTTCCAAAAATGAAACAGATCCCCTTTCTGCCGATGCTGTCATCATTGATGAAACTTCCATGGTGGATTTACCTTTGTTTCAATCTCTTCTGCGGGCTATGCCCTTTGACTGCCGTCTCATTTTAGTGGGAGACCCGGATCAGCTGCCTTCTGTTGGCCCCGGAAACGTCCTCTCTGATTTGCGTCGTAGCCAGGC
Organism: Oscillospiraceae bacterium; assembly: GCA_028705905.1. Lineage (GTDB taxonomy): Bacteria > Bacillota > Clostridia > Oscillospirales > Oscillospiraceae > RGIG529. The sequence continues at coordinate 8,012 of JAQWCP010000024.1, read as the reverse complement.
TGTGCCGGAAGTTCTGCTGACGGAAATTTTTCGTCAATCTCTGCAAAGCGCCATCGTGCGCAACGCGCACGCGGTCAACCGGGGCGAAACGCCGGATTTGACCAACCAGAACCAGGACTTTTTCTTCTTGCGGCGCCGGGACCCGGAACGGGTGGTGGAAACCATCGCCCAACTCTGCCAAACCAGATTGCCCCAGAATATGGGGATCCCCACAAGCCAAATCCAAGTATTGTCCCCCACGCGGCGCTATGCCACCGGCACAGAACATTTGAATCTCTGCTTGCAGGCGGCCGTCAACCCCAAAAGCCGGGAAAAGCAAGAGCGAAAATTTGGGAAGCATATCTTCCGGGAAGGGGACCGGGTGATGCAAATTCGTAATAATTACGATTTGCTCTGGACGTCCACAAACGGCGGCCAGGCGGGCGTCGGTGTGTTCAATGGCGACGTGGGTCACATCACTTCCATTATACCAGGAGAAGATGTGGTGATTGTGAACTTTGACGACCGACTGGTGGAATATACCGCCGACCTGTTGGGGGAACTGGAGCCGGCATATGCCATGACAGTCCACAAATCCCAGGGCAGCGAATATCGCGCTGTCATTTTGGCCGTTTCCCAAGGGGCGCCGATGCTCCTGTCCCGCAGCATTTTATACACTGCCATTACAAGAGCCAAGGAGTTGTTTATTATGGTCGGCGACGACGCTGTTGTTTCCCATATGGCCGAAAATTACCGGCATGGCAAGCGATACAGCGGTTTGCGCTGGCGCATATCTCAAAAAAATACATAGAAGTCAAGAGGAGGCATTCCCATGGCGGCAAAATTGATCAGCGGACTACTGGACTTATTCTTCCCACCACGATGCGTCTTCTGCCACAAACTACTAAAGGCGGGAGAACGCTCCATCTGTACCACCTGTCAGAGTGAGCTGCCCTACACAACGCCGGAGACCGCACTGCAATTTGGAGAACCTTTTTCCAAATGCGCCTCTGCACTCTATTATCAGGATGTGGTGAAGGACTCGTTTCACCGCTTCAAATTTTCCGGCCGCGCCAATTATGCCACACCATATGGCAAACTGATGGCAGACTACGTGCGACGCTATTTACCTGCTTCATATGACCTGATCACTTGGGTTCCTCTCAGTTCCAAGCGAAAGAAAAAACGGGGATATGACCAAGCGATGCTATTGGCAATGGCAGTCGCTTTGGAGCTGTCGGACGTGGCTGTGGAGACGCTGCGAAAAGTGGAAGACCGCCCTGCGCAATCCTCTCTGGAAGGGCCAGCCGCCCGGTTTGATAATGTCAAAGACGCTTACATCATCACCGCTCCCGAACTCATTGTCGACAAGCGAATTTTACTGATTGACGACATTATCACCACCGGCGCCACGTTGTCAGAATGTGCAAAGCAACTTCGCTTTGCGGGGGCTTTGGATGTAGTCTGCGTCACGCTGGCACGGGTGCCGCCAGGGAACCGAAAGCAAAACACTGCAGAAGACGCATCAGACGATTTGACTTGATGCAAAAAGAGCAGAAAGTAGAAAATATCACACAATAAAACAGATGCCTTGCATCTGTTTTATTGTTTATCTGTTTTCAACAGAATCCGACTGTTTTCCCTTGACTTTAAAAAGTTGGGGTTTTATGATAGGGGGACAGAACCCCCTTGACTGGCGGGAGCAGATAAAATAGAAAGTATTTGAGGTGCAATCGATGTTCAAATGGGGAAGAGATATAGGAATCGACCTAGGAACCGCTTCCATTTTGGTTTATGTAAAAGGTAAGGGCGTTGTGCTACACGAGCCTTCTGTTGTCGCCATTGATAAAAATAGCGGAAAATTATTGAAAGTCGGCACCGATGCTCAAAAAATGCTGGGGCGGACCCCCGGAAATATCGTTGCCATCCGTCCACTGCGGGAAGGCGTCATTTCCGATTATGACATGACAGAACGGATGTTAAAGGAATTCATCCGCAAATCGGTCTCCTTCCGCTTGTTTAAGCCCCGGGTTGTCATTTGCGTTCCATCGGGTATTACAGAGGTAGAAGAGCGCGCTGTCATTGACGCCGGGATACAGGCCGGTGCCCGACGCGTCTATTTGATCGAGGAACCTGTGGCCGCCGCCATTGGTGCCGGCATTGACATCACAAAACCAGATGGCCATATGATCGTGGATATCGGTGGTGGCACCACCGATATTGCCGTGATCTCCCTTTCCGGCATTGTGGAGGCAAGCTCCATCAAAATTGCCGGGGATCAATTTGATGAAGCCATCGTGAAATATATCCGGCGTAAACACAATGTTCTCATTGGTGAACGAACGGCAGAAGAATTGAAGATCAAATTAGGCTGTGTCTTCCCTCGTTCGGAAGAGCAGACCTTGGAAATCAAAGGCAGGTGCCTTATGACCGGTCTGCCTCGCCTTTTTCAAGTCACTGCCAATGAGATGATGGAAGCGCTGGAAGAAGTTTCTGAGCGGATTCTAGAGAATATCCATAGTGTTTTAGAGCGCACACCGCCAGAATTGGTTGCAGACATTTCCACCAACGGCATCGTAATGACCGGCGGTGGCAGCCTGATTTGGGGGTTTGACAAACTCATTGAATCACGCACGGGAATTGCAACCCGCATGGCAGATGATGCCATCTCCTGTGTCGCATATGGTACCGGGAAATCATTGGAGTGGATCAATCACATGCAGGACGGCACAATCAACCTATCCAGGCGCCGACAAATGAATACATAAATTCCCGTTTCCGGTTGATGTAAAAAGCAGAGTGTTTTCTAAGAAAACACCCTGCTTTTTTTGACGGCTCATGGTTTGCATTAAACTTCTTGATTCTTCAGCTCCTGCAAACATGCGGAACAAATATTTTTCCCTTTGTAGTTTATTACAGCCTTCACATCGTCGCAAAAAATACAGGAGGGTTGATATTTCCGCAAAATAATTGAGGAACCATCCACATAAATCTCTAAAGCATCTTTTTCCGCAATGTCCAATGTGCGCCGCAATTCGATCGGCAGAACAATTCTGCCCAGTTCATCTACCTTCCGAATAATTCCTGTTGATTTCATGTCACTCTTCTTCTTTCCATTTAGTTTTCCCATAGATCATATCCCCCATAACCCATTTTTAAGTATATAATACATGTTTAAATCATGTCAATTGACAGACTGCAATTTTTATCCAATTCTTTCTTTTTCTCCTTTATGTTTTCAAAAAATTCATTATTTTAAACAGAAACTCCCGGGGAAAGGCTCTTGAAGAAATTGAAGTTTTGTATTATAATGATATATTAAGTTAGAATAAGAACCCATCTGCATTGGGATGAAAGGTGATACCATGAGTTTAAAAATTGGGATTGATATCGGCTCCACAACAGTAAAAGTAGTTGTGTTGGACGAGGAGAATCAGGTATTGTTTCGCTCTTATGAACGACACTTCTCCCAAGTGCGAGAAAAAACATGTGAAATCTTAAAGCGCATTTCCGATCAACTTGCAGGAAAAGATGTACATCTGGTCATCACCGGTTCCGCAGGCCTTGGAGTCGCCAAAGCCAGCGGACTTGACTTTGTGCAGGAAGTTTACGCCACGGCTGCTGCCGTGAATTTATATGTTCCGGACGCAGACGCAGTCATTGAGTTGGGCGGAGAAGACGCCAAAATTATTTTCTTCCAGGGGGCTTTGGAAGAGCGCATGAATGGCTCCTGCGCCGGCGGAACCGGCGCATTCATTGACCAGATGGCAACACTGATGAATGTGAGCGTCAATGAATTGGACAAGCTCTCTTTGCAACATGAAAAAATTTATCCGATTGCATCTCGTTGCGGTGTATTCGCAAAAAGCGATATTCAGCCTATTTTAAACCAGGGTGGCCGTCGAGAAGATGTCGCCGCCTCCATTCTTCAGGCCGTAGTGGATCAAACAGTGGCCGGCCTGACACAGGGGCGGGAGTTAAAGGGGAAAATCGTCTTTTTAGGCGGTCCACTCACCTTTTTAATGGGACTGCGGGAGCGGTTTGTGCAGACATTGCACTTGGACGGAGAACATGCTGTTTTCCCCGAAAACAGCGACTGCTTTGCCGCCATCGGCGCGGCACTTTGCGCTTCTGATTATCAGGTGCGCCCATTTGACGAGCTATTCACATTGCTTCAGCAAACAGTGACGCTATCCGGAACAACAGATACCCTCCCTTCCCTGTTCCAGTCAGAGGAGGAGTATCACGCCTTTCTGGAACGGCATAACGCCACGCACCCACCAAAGGTGGATATTCATACATATGAAGGGCCTGCGTATTTGGGAATCGACGCGGGCAGCACCACCACAAAAATGGTGCTGATTACCCCCGATGGTGGCATTTTATATCAATATTACAGTTCCAACCAAGGCAATCCAGTCTCTATTGTCCATGACCAGCTGGTAGAACTGTACCGGCAGTGCGGCAATCGGATCATCATTTGCGGCAGTGCCGTCACGGGGTACGGCGAAGACTTGATCCGCAATGCGTTCCGGTGCGACACCGGCCTTGTGGAAACGGTGGCCCATTTGAATGCCGCCCGTCACTTTGCGCCCGATGTTGATTTTATCATCGACATTGGCGGGCAGGATATGAAATGCTTCAAAATCCGCGGCGGCGCGGTGGATTCCATCTTGCTCAACGAGGCCTGTTCCTCCGGTTGCGGCTCCTTTGTTGAGACCTTTTCAAAGGCTCTTGGGTACCACATTGCCGACTTTTCCAAGTTGGGGCTCTTTGTGGAGCACCCGGTCAATTTAGGATCCCGCTGTACGGTGTTTATGAATTCATCCGTTAAACAGGCACAAAAAGAGGGGGCTTCGGTCGCAGACATCTCCGCCGGGCTTTCCATCTCGGTGGTGAAAAATGCAATCTATAAGGTCATCCGCGCGGCCTCTGCCGATGACCTGGGGAAACACATTGTGGTACAGGGCGGCACCTTTTTGAATGATGCGGTGCTGCGCAGTTTCGAAATGGAGATCGGGCGGAATGTCACCCGCCCCACCATCGCCGGGCTCATGGGCGCGTTTGGTGCTGCCCTTTCCGCCAAAGAGCTGGGGCTTTCCCGGTCCTCTTTGCTCTCCGGGGAAGAGCTGGACGCGTTTACCCACACCGCAAAGCCCACCAGCTGTGGCCTTTGCACCAATCACTGTGCCCTCACGGTCAACACATTTGAAGGGGGCCGCCGATACATCTCCGGAAACCGGTGCCAGCGGCCTTTGGGCAAAGAGAAGAGCAATATGCCCAACCTGTATCAATATAAATATCAAAAGCTGCGTGCCCTGTCCGGCAAAGGAGAGGGCAACGGCCTGCGGGGGAAAATCGGGATTCCGTTTGGGCTGAATATGTATGAAAACCTACCGTTTTGGTACGCCTTTTTCACAAAGCTGAATTTTGAAGTTGTGCTTTCTCCGGAATCCTCCCGTTCCCTTTGCCGGAAAGGACAGTACACCATTCCATCCGACACCGTATGTTATCCCGCCAAATTACTGCACGGCCATTTGGAGGCATTGCTGGACGAACAGGTTCCCGTGATCTTCTATCCCTGTTTGCCATATAATTTCGATGAGGGCCGCGGCGATAACCATTATAACTGCCCTGTGGTGGCGTACTATCCAGAACTTCTTGCCGCCAATGTGTCCCGTCTGCGTGAAACCCGGTTTCTAAATCCCTATTTTGGCTTGCATCGGCCCCGTGACTTCAAAAAACGGGCGGACGCTTATTTTGAAACAGAATTCCACATTCCGCCAAAAGAGGTGCATGCCGCAGCGGATGCCGCCTACGCGGCGTATGCCGCCTATCGAGCCGACATTCGAAGAGAGGGGCAGGCATACATTGATTATGCGCGGAAGCATCAGAAGAAAATCTTGGTGCTGGCGGGGCGCCCCTATCACATCGACCCGGAAATCAACCATGGGATCGACGAGCTCATCACATCATTTGATTTCGTTCTCTTAACAGAGGATGCGGTGGATTATCATATGGAAAAAGCGCCACGAAAGGTGCTCAACCAATGGACCTACCACGCCAGAATGTACGACGCTGCCCGCTATGTCTGCACGCAGAAGGACATGCAGCTGGTTCAGCTGGTTTCTTTCGGCTGCGGCATTGATGCCATCACCAGTGATGAAGTGCGGGAAATTTTGGAGCAGGGCGATAAATTATATACACAGCTTAAAATTGACGACATCAACAACCTGGGCGCTGTGAAGATCCGCATTCGCAGCCTCATTGCTGCCATTGAAGCAAGAGAATGGGAGCAGCAACCCCAGTAACCCTTGATTGCAAAGGGAACATGAAAAGGACGAACGATATGGCAAAACTAATCTATGACGAGACTGGCCGCCTGCTTTTCACAGAGGAGATGAAAAAAGAATATACGCTTCTCATGCCACAAATGCTACCGGTCCACTTTTCTATGATGCAGCGTTGTTTGGAGCTGCATGGATACCAGGTGGATATGCTAACCACCAATCATCGTGCCATTGTGGATACCGGATTGAAATATGTACATAACGACACCTGCTATCCCGCACTGCTTGTCATCGGCCAACTGATTGAAGCGGTGCAGAGCGGCAAATATGACCCCCATAAAGTGGGACTGCTGATTACCCAAACAGGCGGCGGCTGCCGCGCCTCCAACTACATCCATTTGCTTCGAAAGGCGCTGGCGCGGGCCGGGCTGGAATACATTCCTGTTGTCTCTGTGAACCTTTCCGGGCTGGATAAAAATCCCGGCTTCCGTCTATCCCTCTCTCTCATCCGCCAGCTGATCTTTTCCATGATGTATGGTGATCTGATCGTACAGATCGCCAACCAATGCCGCCCCTATGAGGTGGACCCCGGCGCCACAGACGCGTTGATCGAAACATGGATCAATCGGCTGGTCTCCGGCTTTGAAGCGGGGAAAGGGCTGAAGTTCTCTGCTATGGTACAGAACTTTGACGCCATCGCCGCAGATTTTAAGGCCCTGCCCCAGGCGGGAGAACCTAAAATTCGCGTGGGCGTTGTGGGCGAAATTTATATCAAATACGCTCCTTTGGGCAACAACAATTTGGAGGCCTTTCTGCTCTCGGAAGGCGCGGAGCCGGTGGTGCCGGGTCTGACAGACTTTATCATCTTTAAAATCTATAACCGGGATGTGGATGTGGATTTATACGGCGGCAAATGGATCAAGCAAAAGGTGGTCCGCATTTTCAAGCGCTATGTGGAAAAATGCCAGCATGCCATGATCGCAGCCATCGAGAGATCCGGGTTTCGCGCGCCGGAGCCTTTCGAGTCCCTGCATCAGCGGGTGAAGGGATACCTTGGCGATGGGAACAAGATGGGCGAGGGCTGGTTGCTCACCGCTGAAATGCTGGAACTGATCCACAGCGGCACCAACAATATCGTCTGCACCCAGCCCTTCGGCTGCCTGCCCAATCACGTGGTGGGCAAGGGGATGATCCGGCGGCTGAAAGATGATTATCCCACTTCCAATATTGTGGCCATTGATTATGACCCGGGTGCGACAAAGATCAACCAAGAAAACCGCATCAAATTGATGCTGGCCAATGCCAAGCGAAATCCAGGGCATTTTGCGCCCGCCGCCCCGGTGGAAACGGTGCCGCAGAAAAAGTCTGTCGCCGTGTAGCTCCCTTTCCAGGGGAGCCTTTCGTATGCGGCCGCTTGCCGCGGCAACGCCAACGGCCAAAGCGATAAAGCAGCAAACAACAACGCCCGCCAAGCGGAAATCCGCTTGACGGGCGTTGTTTCTGTTCCCTATATTCTACTGTAACGTTGCGCCCTCGGACGCGGAGGAAACCAGCTTGCCATACCGCGCCAGCCAACCGGTTTTGATGCGGGGTTCCGGCGCCGTCCAGTTGGCCCGTCTCCGCTCCAGCTCCCCATCATCCACCAGCAACCGAATGGAATAGTTGGGGATATCAATCTCGATCTCGTCGCCGTCTTCCACCAGGCCGATGATGCCGCCGCTGGCCCCCTCCGGGGAGACATGG
>JAQWCP010000331.1 GCA_028705905.1 Oscillospiraceae bacterium | reverse complement strand
AAAGTGCCACGGTTTTCCGTTCTCTCCGCACAGATTGTGCTTCTGCGCCAGCTCATCCAGTTTGACAGGAAAATAGGATGGATTTAGCATGGTGGCCTTGAAGCCCTTCCGCTTTGCAATGAAAATGAACGGCAACCGGTATGCAGCCCTGAGCTGCGCGGTTTGCTCCGTCTGCCGTGTCAGTGCAGCGGCAAGCTCCCTTGTAATCATGACCTGATGCTTTTCTGCCAGCCCCTGCCGCTTTCGCGCGGCCAAAACCTTATACGGGGTATAGCTCAATGTAAACACATTTTCGTATCTGGAAGGCGTTACGCAGTCCGCTTGCAGAAACACGGCCTCCTTTGTCCGCATCCCGGTTTCCGCCAGAAGGCGGTAGAGCAAACGGTATTCGACACCGAGCTCGTGGATATGCTTGTCCATTCCGGTCATGACTGTCTCCGGAATGATGGGCGTGCTGCCGATATAGCTTTTTACATTGCGAAACACAATGTTTGCGAAGGGATTGCTCTGCGGGACAGGACTTTTGATGGCTTCATCCCTGCTGTCGCTCATGAGATACGCCGCCACTGTCTGCAGGGCAGAAAGCACTGCGACTGTGCCGCTGAACGCCTTCTGCTCCCCACGGTTTTCCAGAAAGATGTGCAGGGCCTTTGCGTCACACTCGTCTATGTCGGCAAAATAGTGGATGCGGCTGTCGTGCTCACTGAGATAATTGCAGCCGATGGCAACAATCGTCAGGAGCCTGTCTTTGATCTGTATCTCGCCTGAAAAACGGTGCTTCAGATAGTATTTCACCTCCTGACGCAGAGATGGAGAGCGGATTACGGAGAAATTCATTCTGTTAAACCGCAGCGTGGGGCCATGCCGAGCATAGAAAATCCAAATATCCTGCGCTATATTAAGTTGCAAATGATTTTCGTTGGGAAAACGATCATATTGGTGCCTAAATTCTTCTGCGGCAATGCGCCGCAGGCTCCGGTCAAATTGATTTTCGGCCAGTTTTGATTCTGTGCTCTTGGTTCCGTATACTGCGCCATGCAGCTTGGACAGGCTGATCTGCTCCCGCCGTTTGGTGAATTGTGCCGCCATGGCGCGGAGATATTTGTCTGTTATGTCGCTGCCTGTTGCTTCGGCATACCTTGCGCAGCGCAGCATGCCTATCCGATGCACAACAGGATAAATGGATTCCTGCTCGCCCATCAAAGCTTGTATTCTGACTGTCCAGAAGTCCGAAAAGCACGATTCCAGCAGCTCCTGATATTTGCGGCTTCCGGGTATCTCATCCATGATGTAGGTGAAATTATACTGAATTGGAGCTTCGTCACAGCAAAGCATTTCTTCAAAAACAAAGTGAATGCCCAATTCCTTTGACTGAATGGTATGTTGCCTATCCGCCCATCGGATCACGGCAAGCCTCGCAAAGTACGCAAACATTTCATCGAAGGCAGCCGTAAAAGCAAGGCTTCCAAGCTTGACGAAGGAGACACCACCGAAGAAACGAAAGCATGCACAAAGGCGCCCGGGGTCTGCTCGGTAAGCTCCGCTTTCAAGAATATTCCTGTATTGCGCCAGCTCCCGGCGCACCGCTTCCGCGCCGATGCTCACTCTGTACGGCATGGCAAGCTGTACACCGTCAATCTCCCACAGCGCTGACGCCTGTTTGATGCGCAAAAGCTCAATCATTTTCGCTGCCTCCGTTCTCCGGGTGCAGCTTGCGGAAGGTATTGTGAGCTACGATTGGATTATTGTCGTCGCGATAATGCGAAATGGATTCAATGCTCCGCCAGCCGGTCTGGTGCATGATTTCCGCATCGGAAGCGCCGCACTCCAGCATGCGCATGACATTGGTGCTCCTGCCGCTGTGAGTGCGGATTTTTCCCGGATTGAGGCCGGCGCGGGCGGCGCAGGCTTTGAAAACGCGATAGTAATTGTTGTAGCGCAGAGGCTCTCCCTGATGTGGGCCGCGATTCAGATTAATGAAGAGGTACTCGGAGATGCGCAGGCTGTGATTTTCTGCCAGCATCCGCTCTGTCTGAATATATCTGTCCAGAATTGTACAGGCCGCCGCCGGAAGAATAATAAGCCGATGGGGGTTCTGTTGCCCGGTCACCGCGGTTTCACGTCCCTTGGAACGGGTCGGTTGGATGCTGCGCTCCAACGGGTCATAATCTGCAAGGCGCATACTCAGCACTTCATCGATGCGGAAGCCCTCCAGAGTGACGCGGAAAACGGCCTCATCCCGCAGGGTCTGGAAGCTGGCGATCAACGCTTCAATCTCCGAATCAGTGTACCACTTGATGAACTCATGTCGGCCGGACAGTCTCGGAAGATGGACGCCAAGGAGATATTTGTAGTTGTAGGAATATATCTGCCCGTAGAAATACGATCTGGACGCACGGCGACGGGCTGTGCCGAATCGCATAGCAGTGTCATCATTTTCATCCAACCATTTGTACAGCGAGGTGATGACCGCCACATAGCTGGTCAACGTGGAGTATGCGGCCGTCTGACTTGGTTCATGGATTGTGAGCTTGGTCATATCCCCATAGATCATTTTCTGGAGAAATGCCTTTACGTGCCTGTTGGTGGCGGCATTGTACTCCACGCCAATCTCATCCAGATAATTGAGAAATGATACGGCCTTTTTCCCATATTCATAGCCAGTACCACATGCACGAAGATAATTGGTTTCCAGCCATTCGTTGAGAACGGGCGCGGGAAGCTTGCCGTCGGTAATGTAATGCCGA
>JAQWCP010000330.1 GCA_028705905.1 Oscillospiraceae bacterium | reverse complement strand
TTTTCCGACAGGGCGGCAAAGGGTAAAACCTTGGTTTCAATCGCTCCGGTGGGCGCGCGGGCTGAAACTGCATAGTGGTGGGACGTTTTCATCATCACGCCCTCCAAGACCGCTTGCCCGCCAACGGTACCAAGTCGGGAATTGACTTTTTGCTTCAAGTCGCACCTCCTTTTTCAGCCTTAGCGTTATTCAGCAGTCGGCGAATTGTTTTATCGTGCATGGTAAAGTTTGCGTTTTTTAGCATGATGCTCTCCATGTCCAGCTCCAGCTGGGTGTGTCGCTGTTCATTCAGGTGACTTTTAATTGCTTCCGACGCCTGCTCATAGCTTTGAGCCTGCTCCTCTGTACGGGCACGAACCTGTAGGATATAATACCCGTCCATATACTCCAGCACCCCGCTGACCGTTCCAACCTCCAGCGTAAAGGCCGTATCCGCCAAGGGCGGCGCCAGATATTCTTTGTGCAGTTCGCCCTCAAGTTGTCCGCCGTTGGCGGAGGACGGGTCCTCCGAATACTGCTTGGCAGCATCCGCAAACGACATTCCACCGTTGATTGCGAGAAGCGCTTCATCGGCCTTTTTTTGCGCCTGCTCTTTTTTCTCGCCATTTTTTCCTTGGCTGATCCAAATCAAATTGAGTTGAACCGTGGCGGGCGTCACCAGACTCTTTTTGTTTTCTTCATAAAATTGGCGCATTTCTTCCTCGGTCGGTTCCGCCAGCTTGCCGTCCACCTCGTCCTGATGCAGAATCTGAGAGAGATATTGAATTTTCATCTCCTCATAGCTGTGTTCCTCACGGGCGTCGGAAGAACCGTCGCCGCTCTTTTCCAGCAATAGTTCTTGCGCAATCATCTGCTCCACCAGCTGCTTTTTATTTTCAAAGGTAGAAAACTTACTCTGGTATTCCGGCGAGAGCTCTTTAAACTCGGTATAAAATTCGCCTAACGTATAGCGGCGGCTGTGAACGCTGAACAGCATTTCGCTTTTCCGCACGGTGTATTCTTGCTCCATGTTTTGCGCAAGCAGGGCGCCGCGTATTTCGGCGGATACCGTTTCCAGCGTCTTTGCGCCTGCGGTTGTCAGATCAGCCAGCTTTATAATGCTGACGGAGCCGTCCGTGTTATTGATGGGGTCGCTGATATCGCCCTTTTTCATCTTCCAGACAGCCGTTTCCAGCGCCGCCTCACCGCTGCCCTTTATGACGGTTTGCGTGCCGGCCTTCCCATCCTTGGAAAAAGAAGCCGCGACGCTTTCAAAGCTCTCGCCGGAGCGGATTTTACGAATGGCATCCGTGGCAAGATTCGCGGCATCCCCTCCGCTGATGCGGATTTCCGAATAGCTTGCGGTTGCCTGCGTTTGAAAGTCCGCAATATTTTTTTCATAGTACGCGCTGATTTCATCGGCCGTTGGCTCGGTCACGCCGAGAATATCGAAATTCACTTGAAGCCCGGCCGTTTTTTTCAGTTCTTCTATATACTGCGGGAAGAAATCCTCATCCTTCTTTGAGGCGAGAGTTTTCCGAATTTCATCCTCCACCTCGGACAATGGTTTGCCGTTGTAAGTTTTTTCATTTGCGTCATAATACTGCTGTACTTCCCAGCCCGAAATGGAGTCCGGCGTGATGTTCTCGTCATGCAGTTGAGAGATATACTGCTCCACCGTGGCGTCGCTCAGCAAATCCTTCATCCCATGCTGCACATCGGCGCGCTGGGTGATTCCCTTGGCATCCGCCCACTGCTGAATCATCTGCTCCGACGCCAGCCGCGTCACCATTTCCCGATAGCCGCCAAGCGAATCAACGGGGTGTGCTTCACATTCCTCGCTGGGATCGCACTTGCTGTGGTCGTAGCCATGCGTTGGGCAAAGCATGTGTTCCCGCTCTTTTGCCTGCTCCAGCGTGATAAATTGATTCAGCTGTTCAACGGTAATATTCTTATCATTGTAGGAGCCCACGACATCGGGGCTGGGAGGAGTTGGCTCCAGCAGATAAGGCACAAATTTTATAATTCCCGCACCCACGACAAGGAGTGCCGCCAAAACAAGAGAGGTTCTAATTTTTCGCTTTTTTTCGGGTGGAGGAACCGGCGGGAGGAGCGACACAGCATCTCCCGCGAAAGGAAGTATGCCGTATTCGGATTCTTCTAAAGTATCGTCGGCGCTCTGGACTGGCGCGATTTCTCCCGCATCCGGCTCCGGTGCATCCGCTTCCAATTCCTCATCACCCGCAGCGCCTTCCTGCGATACGGGGGTGGTGCTGCCGGAGGCGGCGTGCTCCGAAGCTGTGGCAGGCATTTCTGCCGGCCGGGGGGCGGATTTCTTTTTTATTCCAAGTACATGCAGTAGATCAGAGACGGCGGATGTATCTTCCGGCGGCAAAGAATCAATGGGCTTTCCCGCATCATCGGTAGCCTGCCCCTGCTTTTGATTGTCAGAATTCTGATTGGCACTCATGAAATTCCTCCTATTGATGATCAGTCAAGGTGGAGTATATAAAAAAATTGTGGGGAAATTATGGCGATAAAAAAGCGCAAGGTAGACTGCTAACTCTGCCTTGTGCTTCTTTTTCATAGACGCTGCCACCATATTGATTCCAAACGCCAACCGCACAGAACGGCGCATGGGAGAGAAGCTTGTATCTGGGAACGATGACCGTTTTGTAAACGATTTGTTACTTTCTGAAATCACCACATTATCTCCACATTCTGCCGATATGCTTAAAGGCGCTATCAGCACAAGGCTTGAACGGGTAAATCCGGACGAAGTCTCC
>JAQWCP010000329.1 GCA_028705905.1 Oscillospiraceae bacterium | reverse complement strand
ACCTATGAAAAAGGATTGTTGGAGCGTTGCCTTCACCATCACGGTTGACGGATTGCAGGTGGATTTCATGGAATTGCCGGAGCAATATCGTATTCAGATTCTAAGGAGACTTTTTGAAGGCGAGACAAACGGTACATTAGATTGTACGAAGCCTTTGGAATATGAAAAGGCAGTATCTTGATAAAACTGGCCGCTCCATGAAAGCGGCTATGGTATGTAGAAAAAGGAGGTAGCACCTTGCCAGATTATCAAACCATGTATAGACGATTATTTAACGCCCAAAGCGATGCGATTGCCCTGTTGCAACAGGCCCAGCGAGATACAGAGGAAATGTACATGTCAGCGCCTGAGCCTGATATTCGGGTACTGAAACCGAAAGAACCAGAGGATTCCCCATCTGACGAATAACGGAAAGTATCCAAGGGGCTACTGTCAGGGTCTTTTGCCCTCGGTGGTGTATTGGGCTCCGTGTATTAACCGACTTAGGATAGTCTCCATGTACTAACAGCAGAAAAAGCGCTGGATCTTTAGTCCAGCGTTTTTTCTATTTGAGTATGAGAAGGCCTTAGTTATAGTAAAAATAACGCAGATGGTATCGAACCGTCTTTTTTCTTTTTGAAACACATTGACACTTATCAATGTGTTGGCATATAATACACATAGACATATATCTATGTGAGGTGATTTGATTGGATAATAAATACACAGAAAATGTGGGACTGTTCAAAGCCCTTGCGGACACAAACCGGCTTATAATTGTGGATATGCTTTCCTGTGGTGAACTTTGTGCCTGCAAGATTTTAGAGAAATTCCATATTACGCAGCCAACCCTTTCCCACCACATGAAAATACTTTGTGATTGCGGTTTGGTGAGTGGGCGTAAAGAGGGTAAGTGGACGCATTATTCTCTAAACAATGACAAAGCACAGGAGTTCAAAAACTTCTTGAACTCCATCACTACGGACAAGGAAGATTGTATTTGTAAAGAGGGGGAATGCACCTGTGGAAAAGGGTAAGCAAAATCAAGGTATCGGCTTTTTTGAAAAGTATCTGACGGTGTGGGTGTTGCTTTGCATGGCGGTGGGCATTCTGATTGGCAAGTTTTTACCCGCCATCCCCTCACTCTTAGGTAGGTTTGAGTACGCACATGTGTCTATTCCGATTGCCATTTTAATATGGCTGATGATTTTTCCCATGATGCTAAAGGTGGATTTCAAGAGCATTAAGAACGTGGGGAAAAATCCAAAAGGTCTTTTTGTAACCTGGGTGACTAACTGGCTGATTAAGCCTTTCACTATGTTTGGGATTGCAAGCCTGTTCTTCTTTGTGGTATTCAAAACACTTATTCCGGCAGACTTGGCAAAGGACTATTTAGCCGGGGCCATCCTGCTTGGAGCTGCTCCCTGTACGGCGATGGTATTTGTGTGGAGCCATTTGACAAAGGGCGATCCTGCTTACACGGTAGTACAGGTTGCAACCAATGACCTCATTATCCTCCCTGCCTTTGCGCCAATCGTGGCTTTCCTGCTTGGCGTAGGAGGCGTTTCCATCCCGTGGGATACACTTTTGTTATCGGTGGTGCTGTTTGTTGTCGTTCCCCTTGCGGCGGGCATCATCACGAGGACACAGCTTATCAGACACAAAGGCGAGGACTACTTTCATCATACATTCCTGCCGAAATGGAACAACATAACTGTTGCAGGTCTACTTTTGACGCTGATCCTTATTTTCTCGTTTCAGGGTAATGTCATTTTGGAAAACCCGCTGCACATCGTCTTGATTGCCGTGCCGCTAATTATTCAGACCTTCCTAATTTTCTTTATCGCATACTTGGCAAGCAAGGCGCTCAAGCTGCCGCATAACATCGCCGCCCCTGCCGGAATGATCGGTGCATCAAACTTCTTTGAGCTTGCTGTTGCGGTTGCCATCGCCCTGTTTGGCGCACAGTCTCCCGTGGCATTGGCTACCATTGTCGGCGTACTGACCGAAGTGCCAGTAATGCTAATCCTCGTTAAGATTGCAGATAACACGAAAAGGTGGTTTACAGCATGAAGCAGCTTGCCATTGATTTTCTCTACCTTGATTTGAAAACCTGTGAGCGGTGCATGGCAACGGATGAAACGCTCAAACAGGCGCTTCATGTCCTATCGGGCGTGTTTGATACGCTTGGGCTCGAAGTCAAGGTCAACACCCTCAATATCTCAACGAGGGAACTTGCGGAAGAATACCGCTTTATAAGCTCCCCGACCATCCGCGTAAACGGCGTGGATATTTGCAGCGAACTTGTGGAAAGCAACTGCGCAGATTGTGGTGATCTTTGCGGTGATAACGTTGACTGCCGGGTGTTTGTCTACGAGGGGCAAAACTACGAACAGCCGCCCGTACCGATGATCGTGGACGGCATCTTAAAGGCCATCTACGGTGGGCAACCTCAAGTAACAGAAGCCTATACGCTGCCAGACAATCTCGAACGATTTTTTGCAGGGAAAAGCGGTTGCTGTGATAGCGCCTGTTGCTGTGGTGATGCACCGTCAAACAGTAGTTTAGTGCATAATGAAAAAACAGAAGTATCGCAGGCGTACATTTGCTATTGCAATCACGTTACAGAGAATGACATCATCAATGCCATTCAGAACAAGGGAGCCAAAACTGTTGATGAAGTTATCAAACTGACAGGCGCAATGAAAGACAGCAACTGCGCCGTCAATAATCCCAAAGGTGTATGCTGTTATCCCGATATAGTAAAAATATTCAATCATTATAAGGAG
>JAQWCP010000328.1 GCA_028705905.1 Oscillospiraceae bacterium | reverse complement strand
TGGGTCCAAGGCGCTTTCCGTGTTCGATAGCCGGAGCAGCAAAGCGGAGCAGATCTAGCATTCTGTTCCCAGAAGCCCGGTAGGTTTGATTCGTTGTATGACGGCGCGGCCAATGGCTGCGCCGTCATTTTGCTTGGGCAAGAGCCCGGGCGGCCCAAGGCGGGGGGAGGGGGAAATTGGAATGGTATTCCACCCCATCTTGTGGTAAAATAGAAAAAATATGGAACATGAGGAAGGGATTGATTTGATCAAGCAGCAAACAAGCGCCCATCTGGTGGCGCTGTTTACCGTTCTCGTTTGGGGGACCACCTTCATCGCCACGAAGGTGCTGTTAAACGATTTTTCGCCGGTGGAGATTTTGGTGTACCGGTTTCTGATCGGCTATGTGGCCATGCTGTTATGCAAGCCCCGGATTTTGCCCTTCCGCCATCTGAAAGAGGAGCTGCTCTATGCCGGGGCGGGCGCTTCCGGGCTTGTCCTGTATTATTTGCTGGAGAATGTGGCGCTCACTTATACCTTGGCGGCCAATGTGAGCGTCATCGTCTCTGTGGCTCCGCTGTTTACGGCCCTCTTCTCCCGGCTGATCTGGCGGGAGGAGCGGTTTCACCTCACCTTTTTGCTGGGCTTTTTGCTGGCCTTTTTCGGGATCGCCTGGATCAGCTTTTCCGGCAGAGGCGTCTCCCTCAACCCCGTGGGGGACCTGCTCTGCGTGCTGGCGGGGGTGGCCTGGGGGATATATTCCGTGCTGTGCCGGAAGATCAGCGACCTGGGGCATCCCACCGTCCTCACCACCCGGCGCACCTTCTTTTATGGCATCTTGCTGATGATCCCCTGCGGGTGGCTTATGGACTTTCGCTGGGGGCTGGAGCGGTTCCAAAGCTGGACCAATGTGGGGAATTATCTCTTTCTGGGGCTGCTCGCCTCCGCCGTCTGCTTCATCACCTGGAACTGGTCTGTGGGTGTGCTGGGGGCGGTACGCGTCAGCGTCTATATTTATCTGATCCCGGTGGTGACGGTGATCACAGCCGCTGTGGTTTTGCAGGAGCCGGTGTCCGTCTCCACCGTGGGGGGCACGCTTCTGGCTTTGGCGGGCCTTGTACTGTCTGAGTGGAAACCGAAACAGCAGAAGGAAGGAGAGCTGATCTTATGAGCAAACAAAATTGGGGCGGGGGGCACAGCCAAGGGGCGCCCCGCCTTGTCCCCACAGGGAAGGGGAATAAAAAGGAAACGGGCCATGGCCACCCGGCAGAGGGAGCGTGCCTTGTCTGCGGCAAGCCACTGGTGTACGGGAAGACAGAGGTGGACATGGAGTGCGCCATCTGCCACGAAAAAAAGCGGGGCAACGCCCGCTGCGCAGACGGGCACTTTGTCTGCGACGCCTGCCACCAGGCCCCGGGGGCCCGGGCGGCGGCCTTTGTGGCCCGCAACACAGAACAAACAGACCCCATTGCCATCGCCATGGAGATGATGGATCAGGCGGCGGTGCATATGCACGGGCCGGAGCATCACATCCTGGCGGGGATGGCCCTGCTGGTGGCGTACCGGGGCTGCGGCGGGGACCTGGACTTGCCTTGGGCGCTGGAGGAGATGGAGAAGCGGGGCGCCCAGGTGCCGGGCGGCACCTGTGGCTATTGGGGCGCCTGCGGCGCGGCGGTCAGCGCCGGGATCGCCGCCAGCATTTTGACCGGCACCACCCCGCTGACGGCGGGGGAGACATATGGGTTTTGCAACCAGGTGGTCAGCGACTGCCTTTCGGCCATCGCCAAAACAGGCGGGCCCCGCTGCTGCAAGCGGAACACCTTTTTGTCCCTCTTGGCGGCGGCGCCCCGGTTTTCCGAAGCGCTGGGCGTTGCCATAAACACCCAGAAGCCGGTGTGCAGCTATTTCAAACGGAACGGGGAGTGCCTGAGGGACAGATGCCCCTTTTTCCCCCAGTCGGAAGCATAAGACAAAAAAACAGCCGAAACGCAAAAGCTCTTGCGTTTCGGCTGTTTTGACGTTATTCCAAGCTGTCGGGGCCGCTGGGCGCGTCTTCGCCCCCGCCGGAAACCTGTGCTTCCTGGGCGGCGAGGAGGTTTTTATGGCGCACGGCGCGCCAGTTGATCATCACGATCAGCAGCAGGCCGATGATGGGAAACACCAGGGTGTCGGCCTGAAAGCCGGTCAGTACCGAGGCCTTGTTGACCTGGGGCAAAAAAGAGAGGTAGCGAACCGAGATGGTCTTCAGCGCCGCGGCCTTGTCCGGGTCGTGATAGTCCACGTCGGTGCCGTAGGTGCTGCTACCAGAGAGGGTGCGCCCGTCCGGCAGGGAAAAGGTGTACCCCACCTCCACGGTGCCGCGGCCGCCGGTGAGAGATTTGTCGTTGAACTTACCCTGGGCCTGGACGTGGGTGACCTGGGCGGCCACTTCTGTGCCGACCACGCCCAAAAGGGTGCTGTACAGGCCATACGCGATGAGCAGAACGCCCAGAACCGTCAGAACCACCCGCCAGACCGGCGTGCCAAACCCAGCGCGCTTGGTTGGAATCTTTCCCACAAAAAAATCCTCCTCGTTGTTGTGTTTTACCCGGGTTGTCTTGTCCCCTTATTTTACAACGAGTTTTACCAGGATGCAATGATAGATTCCAGAAAAGAAGGATTTTGTCCCCTTAAGAGAGGAACATCTGCACCCAATAGTTGCCGTCTGCCACATAGCCGACGCCCAAGGTGGTGAAAGACGCTTTGAGGATGTTGGCCCGGTGGCCTTCGGAATTCATCCAGCCGTTCATGACAGACT
>JAQWCP010000327.1 GCA_028705905.1 Oscillospiraceae bacterium | reverse complement strand
AAGTTTCTGGGAGTCTCATGCCAGATTTGGAAAAAGCACCTCAATCTATGCTCCATCTTCATCGTTACGCAGGCCTCAAACGAGAAGAAATAGCCGCTTTAAAAAACACAGAAAACAGAAGAAAACAGGAGGACAAAGAAGAATACATGCTATAGTATCAATTTTGTTTCTACAAAGGTCAGAGAAGGTCGAAGATTGGTCAAGATATAGTTTGACCTTCTTTGACCTTTTTGATATACTAATTTCAACAACGATGAAATCATGGAGGAGCGCATGAAGATCACAGATTTGATTGCTTGCTTTATCAGAGAGGCACTGGAAAAAATGGATGGTGTTGCGGAATTGAGCCGAAGTGAGATGGCGAAGCAATTTCATTGCTCCCCCAGCCAGATCAATTATGTCATTGCAACCCGTTTTTCTCCGGAACGTGGATATTTGGTGGAAAGCCGTAGGGGAGGCGGAGGATACATTCGATTGATGCAAGTATCCAATGATTGCGATGCTATGGCAACACATGTCTTGGGGAGTATCGGGAATTCCATTGATCCATTGTCTGTTCGGGCAATTGTGGCAAATTTGGAAGCAACAGGGGTCTTAACCATGGAGCAAGCACGTATGATAGAGACAGCCATATCGGAAGCGGCATTGCGTCCTTCCGATTCCAATGAGAGGGATGCCTTGCGAGCCAGCATTTTTAAGCATATGCTGTTGCAAATTATTTGTTTGCCAAAGGAGGGCAAAACGGAATGAAATGTCAACATTGCGGCAACAATGAAGCTGAGTATCAATATACCATTACCGTTGGAAACCATCAAATCGAACGGTATCTCTGTTCCGTTTGTGCCAAACAATTAGGATATAAGACAGGAAATGCAGATCTTTCATTCGACCAGTTATTCTCTGATTTTTTAAATACAAAAGTACAAAAGCAAGCGTCGGAAGTTGTGTGTCCCCGGTGCGGTAGCACATGGGCAGAAATACAGGGCAGTGGAAAAGTAGGATGCGCAGAATGTTATCAAACTTTCTCCGACCGCTTGCTGCCTTATGTTCAAAAAATTCACGGGACTGTAGTTCACGTGGGCCGTGCCCCCCAAGCGGAAACCGTGGCACGAAAGGCAGAAGGTATTCTTTCTCGTTTGCAAGCGCAATTAGATGCTGCGGTAGAGGAACAAAATTATGAGCAAGCAGCAATTTATCGTGATGAAATTCGGGCGCTGAAGGGAGGGATGGAGCAGTGAGTTTCTATGATCAAATAGGCGCAGAGGGAGAAATTGTAGTTTCTAGCCGTGCGCGTCTAGCCCGCAATTTTACAGAGTATCCATTCCCTGGCCATATGACGGAGAGAGAAGAACAGTTGGTCTTAGATTTGGCCAAAGGTGCTTTGGATCACTATACTTACCTGCCTGTTAACACGATGTCTCCCATGAATGCAAGTGCCCTGGTAGAGCGCCATTTGGTTTCTCGAGAGCTTTTGTCTGGAACAGGTCCAAGGGGGGTGCTGTTGTCGGAAGATGAAAGCATCAGCGTTATGGTGGGAGAAGAAGATCATGTTCGGATTCAAGCGTTATGCGCCGGGTTTGCGCCGGAAACTGCTCTGAAGCAGGCACTGGAGGTAGACCGTATTTTGGAACAGGCCGCTCCGTATGCCTTTGACCGAAAATTGGGGTATTTGACTAAATGTCCGACCAATTTGGGTACTGGCCTGCGGGCCGGCGTAATGGTACATCTCCCAATGTTAACGGAACAGGGTGCCATCCGTGATCTTATGGCAAGTCTCAACAAATTGGGGTTTATCATCCGCGGATTATATGGTGAGGGGACGGCGGCACAAGGGGATTTATATCAGATTTCCAATCAGGTGACTTTGGGAATCGCAGAAGAAGAAATTGTATCGCGTTTGGAACAAGTTGTTGGCAGCATTTTGACCAAGGAAGAGGAGTTGCGTCGGCAATATCAAAAAATGTATCCAATGAGATTGATGGACCGATGTCAAAGAGCGGCAGGCTTGCTTGCAACGGCACGAATCTTGACACAACCGGAAGCCATGAAGCTTTGCTCTCATGTGCGTTTGGGGCTTAGCTGCGGATGCCTGAAGGGGATTCCCATGGCGGAAATGAACCGACTTTTGTTTGAAATGCAGCCGGGTTGCCTTGTTTCTCAAGCGGGAGAGGAAAGAACATATTTAAATTTAGATCAGATGCGTGCTGATATGGCGCGTCAAATCGCCCAAAAAGCAGTGTTGCCTCTGATAGAATCATGATAGAGCTTTTGGAAGCTTCCGTATTGTAAAAGCGGAACATAGATCGATACAAAAGAGAAATGGAGAAGGTGAAACTATGAATGAAAATCGTTTTACAGAACGGGCGCAAACGGCACTGCGTTTTGCCCATGAGTGTGCGTCGGAATTAGGACACGGCTATGTAGGTAGTGAACATTTGCTTTATGGCCTCTGCAAAGAAGGCGAAGGCGTGGCGTCTAAAGTGCTGGGCAGCGCGGGGCTTGGCCCAGAGGCCATTGCGCAGGCCATTGCCGGTATGGTTGGCATGGGGACTCCGGGCGGTACGCCCTCTCAGGGGCTTACGCCGCGTACCAAACGAGTGATTGAAATTGCCATGGCAGAAGCTGGGCGTATGGGACACAATTATGTGGGTACAGAGCACCTACTTATGGGGATTCTACGCGAAGGAGAAGGCATTGCTGTGCGGATCCTTCTTTCTGCCGGTGTGGACTTGCGACAGATGTATGGCGATGTAATCAATGCAATTGGTGCCGCTGGCGTTGGTCAAAATCCTCCGTCTGTGGCC
>JAQWCP010000326.1 GCA_028705905.1 Oscillospiraceae bacterium | reverse complement strand
TGACCGGGTGCTGAGCGTCCAGATCACCCACGACACCAAGCACGATGCCCTCTATGAGCCTAGTTTTGGCGAGCACCTGCAGACCATCCAGTCGGCGGTGAGCAGCACCGCCAGCGAGCAGACCAACGAGCGGGTGGGCATCACCGAGGCCATCGCCGTGGCCAAACAGGCGGCGGAGGATGCGGGCGCCCAGGTTGAGTCGGTGGCCGAGCTTGCAGGATCCAAAAGCAAGGTGTTTTACAAGGCCAATCCGCCGGTGGAGGGCATGAGCACCGATGATGTGTGGTTTGACACTGACGACGGCAACAAGATGTATCACTACGACGGCACCAGCTGGGTGGCGGATGCCCTGGGGTCATCGGCCCTGGCAGACGGTGCGGTGAGTCAAGCCAAAATCGCCCAAGCGGTGATGGACATCGTTAGTGGTGCAGCTGACACTGCCGATGAGGCCATGACGGCGGCCAATGGCAAAAGCAAGGTGCTGTATCAAGCCAGCACCCCACCAGGGAGCGCCTGGGCTGTCGGAGATGTGTGGTTTGACACGGACGATGGCAACCGGATGCATCGCTGGACAGGGACGTCCTGGGCTGCGGTGCCATTTGGCACCAACGCCATCGCCGAGCTGGTCATCACCAACGCCCTCATCGCCAACGGTACCATCCAGGATGCCAAGATTGCTACCCTGGATGCGGCCAAGATTGTGACGGGCATCCTGGATGCGGCACGGATTGATGCGGGGTCTATTACTATCGGAAAGCTGGCCCAGGTTGTCCAGGATATGATTAACGATGCTGACTACACCATCGGCCAGTGGTGCCACGCCAACGATGTTACGCTCATCAATGGCGGCAAGATCTACACCGGGTCGGTGGACACGGACCAGCTGGCGGCCAATGCGGTTAAGGCTGGGAAGGTGGATGCCGATGCCATCACCGGGCGGGAGATTCTGGCGGGGTCTGTGGTGGCCAACCACTTCCAGGGCACCAAGATTAGCTCAAACAATTATGAGACTGGTGTTTCCGGGATGATGATTAACCTGGCCAATGGGGCGATTGACAGTCCCAATTTCAAGCTGACTTCTGACGGGAAAATTTTAGCGACTGAGGCCAACATCACAGGAGCTATCAATGCGACCTCTGGGGAAATTGCCGGGGATATGACGGTGTCTGGCCGACTCATGACCCATGCGTTCTTTCGAGATATCAACATCAATAATGTTGCTTATAAGCAGGATATCTGCGCCATGATGATTGGGAGTGCCTACCACTGCTATGCCAGCCAACGCAGAGCGGATGCGGCCTATGACCCTAATAGTCTGGTGGAAGCGGGCTATATTTGTGCGAGTATCCCAAACGAATGGGCTGGTGAAAATACTTCCGATTTGTCCGCAGGATTAGCGGCTTGGTTTCCTTATTATGGGAGCTTTCTATTTACGCCCATTGGTTTTAGTAGTGGCTCACCGCCCTTTGAAATCAATCGCAATGGATGCCGTACGAAAGGCGTGACGGTGACCTCTTTGGAGTCGGTTAAGGCTAATATTAAACAGCTAGATGATGCTGAGGCCATGGATATCCTGGAGGCATCGGAGGTATACAAGTACAACCTGGTTGAACCAGCTTTAGCTGATGGCCCAACAGTGGCCGCGGCAGAGGTACTGCAAGCAGCCGCTCTGCCAGCAGAGCCGGACCGATATGGCCTGGTTATTGGGCGGGAAACGGATGAGCGCATCCTGAATGCGGACAATGATGCTGTGGACCTGTATTCCATGGTGTCTGTTTTATGGTCAACGGTGAAGCAGTTGTCTGGCCGGTTGGCACTATGTGAGGAGGCATTAAATGGCCAAGTATAATTTTACAAAGCATGTTAAGGCGGCGGATGGGACTCTGCATGAGTATCATCCCAAAACCAATGTGGAGCAGGTGGATGGGCGGGAAGCCTATGTTTCTGCAATGATCACCGAGGCGGTGGATGCGGTAAAAACCGCTTTGCAAATCCCGGTTGGCGGTTATTATTTGTCTAGCATCAATACAGACCCTGAGATATCCTTGGGATACGGGAGCTGGGTGTCCGAGAAGGACCGTGTACTGATCGGGGCTGGCAACAAGTATAAAGCGGGCAGCACTGGTGGGGCTGAAACAGTACAAATTACAGAGGCACAAATGCCACATCATGGTCACAATACTAATATTAATTTATCCAGTAGTGAGGCTGGCGGTGGGTTCGAGCTAATCCCCTATGGAAACTTTGACAACCGCATTATGGTATATCAGGTTGGGCCTATCGGTGGGTTTATTCATGGCGCTGGTGGAAACCAGCCCCATAACAATATGATGCCCTATAAAGCAGTATATATTTGGAGGCGTACAGCATGAGATATATCAATATAAAGCTGGAGGGCACTCCGGTTCAAATGGAGCCGGTGGTTATTCGGCAGTATAACAATTTAGTGGATACGGTGGTGGTAAAGCTTAAGGACGATATGGATGGGCTGGTGGTGGCGGATTACAATGTGTTCGTTCAGACGGACCTTGTGAAGCGGGATAAGATTCCCCTTACCCCATGCCGTTCATCTGTGGATATTGTGGTGGAAGAGGGATACTTAGGCTATACCTGGACCATCGATGCAGCTGTGACCCGGTATAAGGGTATCTTGTTATTTGAGGTGCAGCTAGAGCACAAGACCGATGCTGCTATCCCAATCTGGCAGTCGGAGGTGTGCGAGCTTATCACTGTGGCTCCGAACATCTGCGATAATACGGCGCTGGGGGATGATGGGCCAGCGATTTTGCAAGAGGTCTATCAGCAAT
>JAQWCP010000325.1 GCA_028705905.1 Oscillospiraceae bacterium | reverse complement strand
GCGATTCGCTTTTTTCTCGTCAAGCTTCCCGCAATCGCCAGCGTGCCGACGATGGGTAAGAAGCGGGCAAACAACATAACGATTCCAAGCGTCAGATTCAAAAAGACAGTGTTTGCCTGAAATCCTGCAAAGGCCGAACCGTTGTTGCCTCCTGCAGAGGAAAAAGCGTACAGCAATTCCGAAAACCCGTGCGCGCCACTGTTTGTCAAACTGTCGGTGATAGACGGAACCGCCGCCGCAATTCCGCTGCCGACCAAGATTGTAATTGGGGTTGCAAGACAAACGAATACCGCCCATTTCATTTCATACGGTTCGATTTTCTTGCCCAAAAACTCAGGTGTTCTGCCTACCATCAGCCCAGCGATAAACACCGTCAAAATTGCAAAGGCGAGCATCCCGTAAAGCCCGCTGCCGACACCGCCGAAGATGACTTCTCCGAGCTGGATAAGCAGCATTGCCGTCATGCCACCAAATGGTGTGAAACTATCCAGCATAGAATTGACGGAACCGTTAGAGGACGTTGTTGTAAACGCCGCCCATGTAGAGGAGGCAGCGATGCCAAAGCGCGTTTCCTTTCCCTCCATATTGCCGCCTGCCTGGCCCTCCGAAGAAATATCCACAGCGCCGTTCTGTGCAAGCTGCGGCGTGGCAGCCTGTTCGCTTACTGCAATACAGGAAAGTGCTAGCACAAGACAAAGAAACATCGCCATAAACAGCGCAAATCCCTGCTTTTTGTTTTTCACGCTTCTACCAAAGGTAAAGCATAGAGCCGCCGGAATCAGCAGAATGGACAGCATTTCGACAAGGTTCGTAAATGCATTGGGGTTTTCCAAGGGATGTGCGGAATTGGTGCCCGTAAAACCGCCGCCGTTGGTTCCGCTCTGCTTGATCGCGATCTGACTTGCCGCCGGTCCCATCGGTATGAACTGTTCCGTAATGATTTCGGCATTCGGAACAACCTGACCGTCTACTGTCACGGTATCGGTATCAGTATTAATTTCAGCATTTTGAATGATCTCGCCGTCGGCGCTGATGGCTATCGGTTCCACAAGCGAAACCGTCTCAGCGGGCTTGAGGCTTTGAACCACGCCGCCACCGACAAGACACAAAGAGATCACAAGATTCAGCGGGATCAAAATATGAACGATAATCCTTGTAATATCCACCCAAAAGCTTCCAAGCCCGTCGCTTTTGACCTTTAAGAAGCCGCGAATTAGGGCAAACAACACGGAAATACCAGTAGCCGCAGATACAAAGTTTTGGACGGTCAGGCCCAGCGCCTGTGTCAAATAGCTGAGGGTGGATTCTCCGCTGTACGCCTGCCAGTTTGTATTTGTCACAAAGCTGACCGCTGTATTAAAGGATAAATCCCATTTCACACCGGGGACCCCTTGCGGGTTTCCAGGAAGAACGCCTTGCAGCAGCTGCAGCAAAAACAGGAATACCAGCCCAATGCCGGAAAACACCAGCACACTGACCGCGTATTTTTTCCAGTTCATCTGTTCATTTTTTTGAATGCGCATCACTTTATAGACGGCGTTCTCGCATGGCGTCAGGACTCTTGAAAGAAATGTCCTCTCCCCGTCCATGACTCTTTTTATGTACGCACCCATTGGAATTGCCAGAAAAACGACCAGTACAAGATAAAGAACATATTGTAATACAGCGTTCATGCCTGCTTGTCTCCCTTCATCAGAACATACATATAATAGAGCAGCATAGCCGTCGCACAGATACCTATTATGACAATAAGAATTTGCATTTTTCATTCCCTCTTTCTCTGAAATATTGTATAGGTAAACTGCTTAATATGGCATTAGCACCTTCCGTAAGGCATAAAGATTCCATAAAATCAAAGCCATCCCAATAGCCACCAAATTAAGAACGCTGTGTGTCCTTCCGACGTTTCCCTACGGCGCTAACGCACGGTAGATAGCATGGATAAACCGACGTATCAAGTGCAAAAAGGACGGACTGCGCCCGCCCATGACATGCCGGAAACCCGCATAAAGCCGAATTGCTCCCAAAGCAATAGTCCCCTTTTCAAACACCGCTGCTTTCATGCTTTTGTTGGCGCTCATTTTCTACTTGTATGATGAAGCGTCACTAGAGGAAGGGTACTTTGCAAGGGTTATGGAATTTGGATTTCCTGCCTGCCTGTGGCCCCCTCCATCCTCTATTTTCAGACACGAAAATCCAAATTTCCTATTGCCATGCGGGGTCTGATACGATATGATAGAAGAAACGTCTCAGTCTTTGTTCACATCTATACAGGAAATGTCTGCTGAGGCATTCCCTTTTTTGTTTCTTCTCTAACCCGTCATATTGCTAAAGAATTGATGAAATTAATCACTCCGTTTGGAGGTTTTTCTGTGAGTGAATTTCTGGAAATCAAAAATCTAAATGTCCGCTTCACCGGCGGTGGCCGGGAGACGGAGGTCATCTCTGACCTCTCTCTCTCCGTGGGGCACAAGGAAACTCTGGGCATTGTGGGCGAATCCGGCAGTGGCAAGAGCGTCACCTCCCTGGCTGTGATGGGCCTGCTGCCCTCATCCACCGCCCGGGTGAAAGGGCAAATTCTGCTGGAGGGCCAAGACCTACTGACGCTGTCTGAGCGAGAGATGGAGTCCATCCGAGGAAACCGCATTGCCATGATCTTTCAGGAACCCATGACTTCCCTCAATCCCATCCAGCCCGTGGGACGGCAGATCGCCGAGAGCGTCCTGCTCCACAGCAAAGCCACAAAGAAGGAAGCCATGGCCCGGGCTCTAGAGTTGCTAAATCTGTGCGGTATTCCCGATCCGGAGC
>JAQWCP010000324.1 GCA_028705905.1 Oscillospiraceae bacterium | reverse complement strand
TCCGGCGTGTTCGGTGGGCTGACCGCCATTACCAGCCCAATCATGCTGCTCTTTATGATCATCATGATTGGCTATGCGGTGATTAAAGTGTTTTTCGCCAACCTCAAGCGCGGCGGCATTCTGCTGATCCAAATTGCCGTGGGCAGCCTGTATATGTTTTCCGTCCCGCGCGGCTACATGGACGGCTTCGTCCAGTGGTGCAAGCAGATCATCGGTCTGTGTCTCACCACATTTTTGCAGGCAACGATTCTCACAGCAGGACTCATGGTGTTAAAAGACCATGCGCTGCTCGGCTTAGGGCTGATGCTTGCCGCAGGTGAAGTGCCGAGAATCGCCGGTGCCTTTGGTTTGGACACCAGCACCAAGGCCAATGTGATGAGTGCCGTTTACACGGCGCAGGCAGCAGTCAATACAACAAGAACCGTGGTTCAGGCGGTAGCACCCAAATAAAAATGAGAAAGGAAACAGCCTATGAAACGAATCTATGTGGCATCCCCCTATGCTGGGGATGTAGAACAAAACGCAACATTTGCAAAGCAAGCGTGCCGCCATGTGATGAACGAGGGGCACGCTTGCTTTGCGCCCCATTTACTCTATCCGTCCATTTTGGATGACAGTCAGCCCCATCAGCGACAGGCTGGACTTGACATGGGCCTTGCCATGTTGTCTGCCTGTGATGAGCTGTGGTGCTATGGCGACCATATCTCCCATGGCATGATGCTGGAAATTGAACAGGCAGCTCGGCTTGGCATCCCCACCCGCAGAGTGCTGATGCAGGAAAACGGCTTTGTCATTGGAAACGCACGAAACCCGCAGCAGGCCCAGGCTCTCGCAATGGCAATGGGTATGTGCTGATGCTGACAATGGGGAGCTTATTCGATGGAATCGGCGGCTTCCCACTGGCGGCAGTTCGCAATGGCATTGTGCCTGTGTGGGCATCTGAGATTGAAGCCTTTCCCATCGAAGTGACAAAAGTGAGATTCCCTGAAATGTTCCATGTCGGGGATATCACAAAGCTGAACGGAGCGGCTCTGCCGCCTGTGGATGTAATTTGCGGCGGCAGCCCATGTCAGGATTTATCGGTTGCGGGAAATCGTGCCGGACTTGCGGGAGAACGCTCCGGCTTATTTATGGATCAAGTACGCATTGTGAAGGAGATGAGAAATGCAGATGGACAACGAGGTATTCCAGCTCACCTTATTCGACCAAGATATATGGTGTGGGAAAATGTCCCCGGTGCCTTCTCCTCCGCTGAGGGCGAGGACTTCCGGGCGGTGCTTGAAGAAATCGTCCGCGTTCACAACAGCACCGGTCATGTTCCTCGACCTTACGCCGGGACATGGAAATCTGCTGGGGGAATCGTATTGGGACGAGAGTTCAGCTTGGCTTGGCGAGTGCTGGACGCTCAATTCTGGGGAGTCGCCCAGAGACGCCGTCGTATCTTCCTTGTCGCAGATTTTGGAGGCGTCACCGCACCCGAAATACTATTTAAGCAAGACGGCCTGTTTGGGAATTCTGCGCCGAGCCGAAGCGAGGGGCAAGGAGCTACCGCCTCAGCTCAAGGAGGCGTTGATGATACAAGCGGAGCTTGTTTGACGCCGTGGGATGTGCAGAGCCGCCGCATCACTGACGAAACCGGCACATGGCCTGCGCTCTATGGCGGCGAAGGCGGCGGCCACGGATATATCCAGACAGAAGAAAAAACAGCCACAGCCTTTGCCGCCAATCAGCGAGATGAGGTTCGAGATTTACACGACATTGCCAGTGCCTTGGGCGCACAGCCAGGGATGAAACAGCAAACCTTTGTGGCACAGGAACCTCTCATGTGCTTAAACGATCAGGGCGGCAACCGTATGGATGTCACCGAGGAAGTAACCTCTACACTTCGGGCAGGCATGGGCGGCCACCCGCCGCTTGTGTCTCAGCCAAACTGTCTAAACGGCTGGGACACCCAGCAAAGCCGGGTATTTATGCCGGAGGGTGTGGCACCAACCCTTGCGGGTGCAGACGGCGGCGGTGGAAGAAATCCAGCGGGATTGCTGTTTGCCGCCGCTTTTTGCGGCAATGCCGGTGCGGAAGCCAGAGGCATCGGCTATCAAGACGAATGCTCCCCTACGCTGAAAACCAGCACCGCTCCCACGGTTCTGTGTCTCAATGACCAAGGCGGCAACCAGATGCACTGCACTGAGGACATCAGCGGAACCCTCCGCGCCCAAGAGCATGGGCATCAGCCCCTTGTGTTTGACAACCATGCTCAGGACTCCAGATTTAAAGGCCCGGTGGCAATATCTCAAACGGTATCCGCCGGGTTTGGCATGGGTGGCAACAACCAACCTCTTGTCATGGCTACCCAGCAGGGCGGTGCGGAAATTGGCGAGGGTGTTTGCCCAACCATCACAGCCAGTGCCGGGATGAGCGGCAACAATCAGCCGGTGCTGCTTGAAAAACAGCCTATTGCGTTCAGCCTTGACTCCAAGGAATCCAACAGCATGAAGTCGGCAAATCCACACTCGGGATGTAGAGAAACCGATACGGCGAGAACCATTGACACCACAAATCCAGACCCCAGCAAAAACCAAGGCGGGATTGCCATTTTACAAGAAACTATCTGCATTGCAGGCAACACCATTGACCGCCAACCGCAAAATGGTGGCAACGGACTTGGCTGTCAACCGGATGTAGCATACACGCTCACAGCCACTGACCACCATGCAGTGTTTAATCGACAAGGCTTTTCTACATTCAGTGAAAGCGATATTGCCGCAGCGCAGTGTGCCAGACAGTATAAGGGAAATACCGATTTAATCAGCACTTACCAAGATGTTGTAGG
>JAQWCP010000323.1 GCA_028705905.1 Oscillospiraceae bacterium | reverse complement strand
ATCGGCATTCAAAAAGGGTATCTGGAACAATATCGGGATCGAATCGTGTTTGCAGATGGAGCATATGAAATCATGCCCGGCGTCACCCTCCTCCCTCATACCACGCCTCATTTAGAGCTTCTGGGGAAAAAAGCGGGCATGTATGTGAAACAAAACGGAATGTGGCGCCCGGACGGGTTTATGCATGAGCAGAGCCTCGTCTTACAAACGGGAAAAGGGCTGGTCATATGGAACAGCTGTTCCCACGGAGGGGCGGATAACATCATTCGGGAAGTGGCGGATGCCTATCCCAATGAAACGATATATGCTTTGGTCGGCGGCTTTCATCTATATGC
Organism: Oscillospiraceae bacterium; assembly: GCA_028705905.1. GTDB lineage: Bacteria > Bacillota > Clostridia > Oscillospirales > Oscillospiraceae > RGIG529. The sequence goes on along the minus strand of JAQWCP010000323.1, from coordinate 2,497 downwards.
CTCTCCGGAAAGGGAGGTGCGGGCCCTTGCTTCCAGGATCAGAGAAACCGGTATCGAAAAAATCTACACGGGTCATTGCACAGGGGAAAACGCCATCAAAATTTTGCGGGAGGAATTGGGAGACCGCGTAGAGCAAATTTACACAGGCATGAACATTGCCATACCAGATCGGTAATATGTTTTGACAAACACCTTATAAACGGATGAGATAAACACAGAAAGGGGACGACGCATTTCTTCCGTCGTCTCCTTTCTGTTTGATCGGTCCACAATATTTTTATGGCCTTTTTCCATTTGCCTTTTCCCGGTCTGATAGGATGAGCTGCCGGATGGCTTGGATGCCCAGCCGCACGGCGGCGTCGGTGTCTGTACAGTTTGAGTCGTGCTGCCCTGCCTGTGCTCGCTCCTGATTCCAGACCACGTGAAAGGCAGAGCCACAGCGCACGCCAAGGGCAGCTGCGACCACGAACAGGGCGGCAGATTCCATTTCACTGGCCAGGACGCCCAGGCGCTTCCAGGCCTCCCATTTTTCCAAAAGTGCTTGAGATATGGGCATGCGTTCCGGCGCATGCTGGCCATAAAAAGAATCCTTGCACTGCACAACGCCCACATGAAATCGGCTTCCGGATTCTTCGGCGGCCTTGGTCAGGGCCGCAAGCACCGCAAAATGGGGCACAGCAGGAAACTCGATGGGGGCATATTCCCGGCTGGTACCTTCCTGCCGGATGGCCCCGGAGGCGATGACAAGATCGCCGCTTTGCACCTGGGTGGAAATGCCGCCACAGGTGCCGATGCGAAGAAAGGTGTCAGCTCCGATGGCGGTCAATTCCTCCATGGCGATTGCGGCCGATGGGCCGCCGATGCCGGTAGAAGTTACACTGACTGGCTCTCCCAGCAATGTGCCGGTATATGTGACAAATTCCCTGTTTTCCGCCACCTTGACGGGCTGATCAAAATATGCGGCAATTTTTGCGCAGCGGGCGGGATCGCCCGGCAGAAGGCAATAGCGGCCCACGTCTCCTGACCCGCAGGCAATGTGGTATTGAATGGTTTGATTTTTCATAAAAATACACCTCACAATGAAAAGTACTGGAACTCTGTGCATAAAAAAGCATATGAAATGTGACAAAAAAAGGGAGAAAAGAACCGTTTTAAAGGAATTGATCTCAAAAGAATACAAATTGTAATCTTTTGTTGTTGCCATTGCCAAATGAAATCGGTATAATATAAGCACTATTTTTATGTAAATTTTCAATTGGAGATAGAAAACCGATTTTTGATTTGCATATCCAGCGAGGAGGAATGGAATGAAGAAGGGTAAGATACTTCTTGTCTCTCTGTTTGTCATTGGATTGGTGGTGGGGATGCTGGGAAGCAACTGGTTGAAGGACCGTGCAGTGGAAACAGGAGCCACCATAACGGGCACGAAAGGGCCGGTGAAATCAAGCACAGCACTTGCATCTTCAGAAGTTACGTTACAGGCAAACCTGCCCCGTGGCACCACAGTGGTGAAATTGGCTTGTGAAGCGGTGGAACGGATGAAGCAGAAGGATTATAAAGGTCTGTCTGATTTGATACATCCTGAAAAGGGGGTTTTGTTTGCGCCCTATTCCACAGTTGACCCGGAGGTTAATTTGACGTTCCAGGCCAAAGATATTGCAGAAATGGCGGGCAACCACGAAAAGTATATCTGGGGTATGTTGGATGGCAAGGGTACGCCCATTGAAATGACCATGGAAGAGTACTTCAAAGCCTTTGTCTTCAATGTGGATTATACCACGGCCCCGGAGATTGGTGTCAACCAAATTCTCAATACGGGAAATTCTCTTGAAAATGTCTTGCAGGTATACCAGGATGGAACCACCATTGAGTTCCATATTCCGTCCGTGCATTCCGAGATGGAAGGGATGGATTGGTGTAGCTTAAAATTGGTGTTCGAGCCATACGGGAATACGTATAAAATTGTGGCAATGGTTCACAGCCAGTGGACCATTTAAAGAAGAAACCAGAATAACATTTGGCGTATCGGCTCGACCGATACGCCAATTTTTAATCGTTCCACAAATGGATGAAACCGGAACCTTGGACGTTTTTGAGTAAGATAAAGACAAACGGAAAGAGGAACATACCCAGAATGCCGAGAATGCGCAGGCCCAGATACATAAAGACCAATGTGACCAGCGGATGAATGCCAAGCCGTCTTCCCACAATGCGCGGTTCTAGGATGTTGCGTAAAATGGAGATGAGGCCGTATAGCAACAGAATACCAAAGCCAAAGCCAACATTCCCTGTCAATAAAGAGACCACGGACCAGGGGATTAAAATGGTGCCGGTTCCCAGAACGGGCAGGATATCCACCAACGCAATGAGCGCCGCCACAAAAATGGGATGGTCCACGCGTAAAATTGTAAATCCAATGGCAAGCTCCACAAATGTGATGAACATAATCATTAAATAGGACTGTAAGAGCCTGCCTATGGTGTGGCTAAATGCTTGG
>JAQWCP010000322.1 GCA_028705905.1 Oscillospiraceae bacterium | reverse complement strand
TTAACCGTGCCATTGCTGATTTGGAATATCATGAACAGGTATTGCGCCTTTTGCAGACTGACAGTAGGAGCAAAATCATATTGCATGTTGGTGGTGCTTACGGGGACAAAGCAGCCGCGATAAAACGCTTTTGCCGTAACTGGGCTCGGTTAAGTGACGTGGTGCGCAGTCGTATTGTGTTGGAGAATGACGAACGCATTTACAACATAGCCGATGTGCTGAATATAGCTGGGCACCTGGGCGTTCCCGCTGTATTTGATACATTGCATCACTCCATAAATTTACCAAGCCAAAGCCTGTCTGAAACCGACTGGATTTTACAATGCGCAAAAACATGGAAGGCCTCGGACGGAAGACAAAAAATCCATTACTCGCAACAAGGTTCTGAAGGCAAGCCGGGCGCACATTCTAGATCAATTTACACGGAACCGTTTCTAAAATTTTATGAAACCGTTCAATATATGAATCTGGATATGATGCTAGAAGTAAAGGACAAGAATTTATCTGCTATAAAATGTGGGCAGCTTGTCTCGGACACCAATAATATGTATACTTTGGAACGAGAGTGGGCGAAATATAAATACAATGTACTCGAGCACTCCCAAAGTGCATATCTGGCAATACGGGCGTTATTAAAAGATAAGCGCGCATATCCGGCAGTACAGTTTTACAGCATATTAGAGAGGGCATTGGACGAACCGTTGGAAACCAACAATGCGGTCAATGCCTTGCTTCATGTGTGGGGATACTTTAAAAAGTTTGCACAACCGGATGAGAAAAAGCGCTTTTTCTCTGCTCTTGATAAGTATAAAAGTAGCGCTGCAAAGCTGGCTACCGTCAAAAATCAACTGCATCAGCTAGCGAAAAAATATGATGAACGGTATCTTCTCCAGTCTTATTACTTTTTATAACAAGCCGAGATTTTAGAAATAAAATCTCGGCTTGATTATTTTTCCCAAACCAAACGAAAGACGAGATACACAATATGATAGAAAATTTTTGGACTAAATTGATAAGGTGGGATACGGTACAATAAATTGCGCAAATTCAAAAAATGATAAAAGGGAACAAGGTTTGCAAATCTCTGGTTAGAATGAAAGCGCCCTCACAAGCATTCTGAAAAGAGACTGCAAACTAATTTGCACATAATCATTGACATTACCAAAATCCAAGGGAACTTTGCACCTTTTCGCAGTTGATACGTATAATGAAAGAAAAAGGGTTTTATTCAGGGCGTGGAAGGGGATGAGGTAGCCATTCGAAATCGGAAAACAAGAGGTATCTGCATCATCGTTTTCGGCGTTGGTATCATTTTGGCTAGGGTGCTTCCAGTGGGAGTTCTCATCTTTGTAACAGGAGTGACTTTGATCTGTATGGGGTGGAATTGTATCAAGCGATAATAGAGAAGGAGGAATTGTGATGAAAATCGTTGTTGTGAAATCACCGAAATTTTTCAAAGGGATTCTACGCACTTTATTCCGTGTGAAATAACAAGTCAGGCATAAGGTGAGACGCTGCTTCATATACTTCTACATCAAAACCAGAGAAATGGGTACAAGGAGTGGATGTGTATGGAGCTTCAGTTGAAACGCAATCAAATCAATTGCTTTGAGTCCGTTTTACATATGACAATGCTTCAGGAGGAGACAGCGGAGATGATTGTCCCGGACGCTTGCCCGGATATTTTACGTATTGCAGACACAGAAGGGATTGCCTGTATCCGAAACAAAGAAGCAAAAGCAGGCGTTGCACAAATTGACGGCATTGTAAAGACGACGGTTTTATATGCCCCCGATGGGACGGTGGGATTACAAAGGTTGCCCCTTCAAGTTCCATTTTCTTGCAAGATAGAACATGCCGGAATTGTACCCCAAATAGTGCTGCAAGTGCGCCCCACGATTGCATCAGTGGAAACGCGAATCATGAACCCGAGAAAAATTTTAGTAAGAGTTGAAATTTGCCTGTATGTGGAGGGGTGTGTACCAGATACCATAGAACTTTGTAAGGAAATTGAAACAGAATCAACAGTTTCTTTGCAGACGCTACAAAGAGAACAAACGATTTGGATTATTACTGGGGTAGGGGAGAAGCCGTTTCAATTTGCTGACCAGATGAATCTTCCTTCAGGAAAGCCGGATGTAGAAGAGGTTTTAAAATACCGAGTGTTTGTCTCCTGTGACGACGCTAAAATGATTGGCACAAAGCTGATTTTTAAAGGAGAGGTGGCAACCCGCATCTTCTACCGGAGCGTCGCTGGCTCTCTGCAAACGGTGGAATATACTCTGCCTTACTCGCAGATGATGGAAATGAAGGGAGTGGAAGAGAGCGCGAACTGTGCTGTTTCCGTCATTTTATCCGACCTTTCCATTGGGGTAGAGAGCGATGGAGAAGGAAGCAGTTTTGAATTTTCCATGGGCTTTTTGGCCCAGGCCCAGGCTTGGGAAGAAAAGCGGATTACCGTTCTGTCAGATCTTTATAGTACGTCCTGTTCCGCAGTTCCACAAATTCAAAATTATTTCTTTCATAGCTTACGAGAGGTAGGCGAGAACAGAAAAAGCAGGCGTGAGACGATCGAGACCACAGTGCTACCCAAATCTGTCCTGGATGCCTATGTAATGACAGGTGCAGTGGCGCAGATGCAGGAGGAGGAATATAAAGTCTTTTCTACAGAGACTCAAGTGATGGTCTTGTATCTGGGAGAAGACAATCAGATTTATGAAGCAAGCATGCGTGTTCCGGTAGAAGAAAAGATTGTCATGGATGCGCAAAAAACTTGCTCTTGCAGGGCGGTTTGTCCAGGAGAAGTGTTCGCAACGCCGACTCCGGGCGGCTTA
>JAQWCP010000001.1 GCA_028705905.1 Oscillospiraceae bacterium | reverse complement strand
CCTACCGCTTAGGAGTGCCACCCAAAGCCATAAATCGGAGTAAACCGGGTACAAAGAAATGCAGTCACAGCAAGGCTTTGAGTCGGTTGTGAAGTCAATGGGGTATAAGCAAAATCAAGCTAATATAGCCGCAAATAACAGGCTCTTCTTAGCACCCGATTAGCTGGGACACTCGAAAACGGCATTAGTTAAACATTCAAGGTTTGTAAAGATAATACCACCAAACGAAAAGAAAGACAAGCTCTGATAACGTGGTCAGGTCTTGTCTTTCTTCTTGTCTATAGGGACTGCGCAAGGGTTTTCAAGAGCGTCGCCAGTTCCGGCTTCGCAAGCAGCTTCAAAAGCAGCTCCTTATCGTCGGGCGCGCTGTCTGCGGTCGGCTCCGGCTGCTCCGCCACTTGTTCAGAGGTGCTGTTTGAATAGAATGCTTCCTCAAACCGCTGTGCGTTCAGCCGTCTGTCCTCGTCAATAATATGCGAATACACATCTGCGACCATTTTCACCTGAGCGTGGCCGGAATCACCCTGCACGGATTTCATATCGCCGCCGTTGAGCTTCAGCTTGTAGGTGATGCTGGAATGCCGCAGGCTGTGAAATACTACTTTCGGCAAATCGTGTTCTGTAATCAGCTTGTTCAAGCCGCGATTGATAATCTGACCTTCGATTGGCCGCCCATTGGATGAGCACATGACGAGATCGTAATCGGTATACTCATCGCCGAGAAGCTCTTTCAGTTCTTCAAGCTCCTGCTTGCGCTGTACCAGCATTTCCGCCACGGTCTTTGGCAGGAACACCTTTCGGACGCTGGTTTTGGTCTTGGGTTCCTTTAACAAAAGAACGGTGTGCTTGCTTGCCATGACAGAGGGGAACGTCCTCACCACGCCCTTATTATCAAGCTCATCCAGCGACTGCTTTGTTGCCCGTTGCAATTCCTTATTCACAAAAATACTGGCTCTGCCTGAATCAATGCTGGTTTGTGAAATGTCAACGCAATCCCATGTCAGGCCGAGCATTTCTCCCATACGAAGGGAGCAGGAAAAAGCAAGATTCAACGCCAACGCCAGTAGGTCGTCATCGCATACCTCAAGGGCTTTGAACAGCGTGTCCGCCGTCCAGATTTCCCTTGGCTTGGCTTCGCATTTGGGAAGTGTGGCGTTGAGGACGGGATTGCGGGACATCAGCTCCCATTTGACTGCCTGATTGAACGCATTGCGAAGCAGCTTATGGATTTCCTTAACCGTGCGGGCAGATACAAACTCATGCTGCGGCTTTTGGTAGGGACGGGGTTTTGCTTTGACTGTCTGCAAATCCTTATAAAACTTATCCATGAGCCTGGGCGTAATGTCATCCAGCTTCATGTCGCCGATCAAGGGGTTGATGTAATTGTCAATCAGCCCCCTGCGGGCGTCGTAGGTTGAGAGCGCCCATGTGTTGATTCCGTAGATTGATACATATTCCTCCAGTAAATCGCAGAGGGTCTTTGCGGTCGGAGCGATAAAGGTTCCCGTGCTTTGCTGGAATTCGATTTGAGCCTTTCGCTTTTTTGCCTCCGCATTGGTGGAGAAGGTTTCCCACCGCTGCTTTTTCGCGCCGTTCTCGTCCGCGCAGGTATAGACAACGGAATATTTGCTTTTCCTCTTAACGATTGACGCCATCACTTTCACCTCCGATTTGATTTTCAATTTTTTTGTAATGTGTCTGGCTGCTGTACCATGCTTCAAAGCTCTCAATATCAATCCGGGTTCTGTTATCAATCTGCAAAGTCTTGAAAGGCTTCTTTTTAAGCAGATCATAAAGCGTTGCTTCTTTGATATTGAGCAGATGAGCCGTTTCACGGATAGACCGGGTCGTTGCCGTCCATTTTGCTCCCGGTGGGGAGCCGTCAGCTTTTCTGTAGTGGAACTGACCGGCATACCACTTCTCGAAGCTGTCACGCATGATTCGGATATGTCCTCCAACAATAACGGTTGCAAAACAGCCTTTCTTAACAAGCCAATATGAATCGGTTTTTCTCATGCCGAGTATCCGGCGCATTTCCGGCACAGAAAAACTCGCCTTTTCTTTCTTGTCCATGTATGTATTCCTCCTTGCAAAATGTAGCCAAGCTCTTGACTTGGCTACATTTTAGGAGAAATTGAGAAGAACGGCAAAGGTGCGAATTTTTATTTTGCACACTTGACATCATGCTTGCGTATCAAGCCAATCATCAAAACTCTTCTTTGAAACACGGATATGCCCGCCCACCCGGATGCTCCGAAATTCGTTCTTTTTTACCAGCGCGTAAGCGGTGGGCCTGCTGATACTCAAAATATCCTGTATCTCATCGACGGTGTACGTCCTTTTATCATATGGTACCTGCACAGCGGCTTCGCTGTTCATCTGTGCAATTCTATCTTCAAACATAAGCTATTCCTCCTAAAAACCGCTATTTGGCGATTATCTCATAGTCAAATCCTCTTCGGACATTGCAGAAGTCGCAGGTGTCCTTTTCGTTTTGGTCACGATTGACCCGATGTAAAGCGTACCCGCCCGCGCTGCGGAAATTATCGGCGCAGGTGTGGCAGAGGCACATGATGAGCGCGTCCGGTATTTTGTTTATCAGGTCAAGACTGACGGCCAGCGCGTGGTTGACGCCGCCGAGCTGCCGTTCACCCAGCCGCCCGATGTACCGTTCCAGCCGGAGCTTATCCACGGTGCGAAGCTGCTCCAGCAGCACGATAGAGGAAACCTCCAGTCCGGCTGTCCCGGCCCCCATGTAGTAGTGGGTGGGCAGCTTCGCTTTTACGCCCACCTTGCTGGAAATGGCGGCGACAATGACGGTAGGGCTGAACTTGTTGCCCGTGTCGTTCTGGATAATCAGCACCGGGCGGCTGCCCTCCTGCTCCGAGCCGACGCCGGTTCCCAAATTGGCGAAGTATATGTCGCCCCTTAAATATGTTCTGTTCATAGAATCAGACCTCCCTTTGAGATTTAGGCGGCGCTTGCCGCCTATGTAGAGGTCAAGCAGCAGAACAGAATTGAGGTCGGGAAGATATAAAACAAACTCCCGTCTTGATAGACCCGTCCTGCTGTTTGACCTTGTATTTCAAAGCAATCCAATTTGTCCTAGACACCCCGGATCGCTGCGGGAAATCATCAGGCGGCTGGCTGCGCACCAGCTCCACGGGCATCTCAGCCCCTCCGAGGTTCTCTCCAAGCTGCCCCCACTTGTTGCGACGGATTGCGGCATAGCTGCCGCTTCACGCTCGACTTTATGGCCGGACAGGAGTATCATTATCCCTATTGCCTGTCGTCGCCGCACCGGGAACTACCTGGTGTTTCCAGCCTGCTGTTTTTCGCTCCCTGCGGATCGGACAAACCAAAGACCTTTATCAATGAAGGTGGCGTCTTGTTGTTTCCGTCCGGCAGATCGTGGCGCAGCCGCTGGCGTGGCTTATGCTTTTGGCAAAAGCAATAGGAACGTGCCTGATGAATGGGTATTCAGTTTTCAAGGTGCTGCGGGAGGCCGATATAGAAAGACCTCTCACTCTATTTGCCGTTGAGTGAGAGGTCTGATAACCGTTAAAACCTAATTTTCAAGAAAAAGTTTTAACTGGGCCAGTATTTTATTTTTTCGTTTATGGACAGCAGGCTGTGATATGCCGAGTTCAGCCGCGACATCCCGTTCTGTCTTGTTTTCAAAGAACAGCGCGAGAATCAGATCACGCTCCTTCTCTGACAGCAGGGAGAGAGCTTTATGCACGGCTTTTTCGGTCATGCGGCAAAACACGGCTTCCTCCACCGTTTCCGCTGCATCAGGGAATTGCTCGGCGTTATTGTCCATCAGCCTGTCCAGCGAATCCTCACGGCTCGGTATAACCTTTTTCACTTTGCCGTCCTCGCCGATGATGATTCGCTCCGTTTTCAAATCCGCTTCAAAGTACCGCATTTTCCTGTCTCCCTTTGTGTAGGCGGCATAGACTTCCTCCGATACCTCGATAAGCTGACCGTTTATCCATAGTTTCTTTTGATCAGCATCCACGCTGAATACCTCCAATCAATCTGAAATTTTTGAAATTCAGATTGACCCGGAGGCCCGCGGCAGTGTGGGAAGGGCTTGTCCGCACGGAAAAAGAGCGCGGTTAAAAAAGAGCCAAACGCACCCCTTGATTTTTGAGGGGCGAATTTGGCTTTACGGTTGGGTAACGGTCTTTTTCGGTGCGGCGGAGGGACGTCGATTTTTTCTGCCTTGGATTGCTTGCTTTTGCGGCTATGGCGCTGATGACGCCCATGTGCGCGCACCTTTGGTATGTACTCTTTCAGGTCGAACAATGGCTTTCACTTCCAACCGCACGGCAGCACACGGCCTATGCGGTCGAAGCTGCGTCAGTGGGCGGTACTGCCACGCCAAATTTTGTTATTCGTTTGCTGCTCCGCTGGGTTATCACCAGTTAAGGATTATTCCATAGATACGGATGCCTGATTGCTCCAGCAGTTTGCGGAAATAATATAATTTCTGTTCGTCAGGCCAGAGATTTGCCAGCCGGCTTCCTTCAGATTCGCAGTCACCCACGACACCCTTGCCATTGGCTATATCCTTCCCACTACCGGGCGGATTTCGGGACTTTCACCCTGTAGGAACGTGCGCCCGCCGGGCGCACAAAGAAACCGCTTCCTGCTTTTTGATCGCAGGAAGCGGTTTTGCTTAACTTGGATTAGTGTTCAAGATTTGCGTTTCTTTTGCTTAATGCCCACTGTAATAATACCACCTGCAGAAATGAGAATCAGCAGTATCCACAACGGCATATAGCTATTATCGCCGGTCTGTGGGACTCCGGTATTGGGGTTTTGATCATCATCACCATTACCGCCTGTTTCAGCGGTTGCAGCTTTGATGGTGAAGTGTGTCTCGGCATAGCCGTCTGCAAAATTCACACGCAGAGAGTGCTGCCCGGCGGACAGTGTTTCAAGATACTCCGCTTTCAGCGTGATGATCGTACTACCGCTTTGAGAGGTGTATTTGTCGCTTGCAATCTCAGTGCCATCCACCAGTACGCTACCGCCGGTTGTGAATTTGCTGTAGTTGGTATTGACCGTGAATTCCAAACCACCGATGTTGCCCTTTGTCCATATGCCGTTTTTCCCTTTTGTGACTTGATACTGCGTTGCAGGTGTCGGCGTATCTGCCTCAAATACCGCCACAAGGGTGCGGTCTGCGGTAAGGTTAAAGGTATAACTCGCATTGGTACTGACCTGTGTGCCGCTTTCCGTCCATTTCACAAAATGATAATTGGTGTTTGCTTTTGCTGTTACGGTGCGGCTTGCGTTTTCGTCAAATTTTCCGTCTCCTGTTACGCTGCCGCCTGCCTCCGGACTTGCACTGACAGAAATGGTGTACTGCGGAAGAGGCTCTCCTTCGGTGATTTTGCAAAATGCGCAGGTTTTAGGAGCAGTATAGGTCGCCGCATCCCAGTTGTGATTGTTGCAGGTCACCGTGCCCGATCCCGCTATCGTGCCGCTGTTGCGGCTAAGCCCGTTGTTTTCGATGGTCCCATTGTTCGTTACGGTAACACCTTCCACAATTGTAAAAGAAGCTGCGGATGGTATCTCAAGCGCTTGACCTGCATCTATCGTAAAGTCGTCATTGATCGTCTGGCTCCCGTAAACAGTTCCGCCAGTGCCTTCAAAAATCGTGCCCAACCAATTTGCCTTGTTCGACTGATCCGTAATATAGCCGGAGAAAGGCGTTTCCGGCGTCTTGGCGTTTATGACCGCCGAGCCGCTTTGCCCTGTGCTGAAGCTATGGGTACCGGAATTGTTAGAACCCGCACCGATCGCCGAGGGAACCGTGGAGTCATCATCATAAGCACCGGAAAGGCCGCCGCCGATGGCTGTGACGATACCGCCGGAGATGGTAACGTCGCTCCCGACGTCCCGATACCCGCCGCCGATGCCTGCGCCTGCGCCCATTGTGCCTCTCGTCGGATGTACAAGGCCGTTTCCGCCTATGGCGGTGACCCTTCCGCCCGAAATGACGATCTCAATGGGGGGTGTGCTTCCTATGCCATCCGTCCAGCCCGTGCCGATACCTGCGGCGCTTTTGCCGCCCGTAGCGGTAACGCTTCCGTCGGAGATTTTAATCACACCTCCCTTGTCGCAAAAACTGCCGCTGCCGATTCCCGCCCCGCCGAGACCGGCTTGCGCAACGACCGTACCGGCGGGTATGGTGATGTTTCCTGCTTCGCCCGGGTAGCCGCCGCCTATGGCAGCGCCGCCGCCGACTGACATATTATCCGAGTCTACACTGTCGGCGTTTACAGTCCCGCCCGATATGGTGATGCTGCCGCCCGCGCCGCCGAGCTCCGTTCCCAGTGCACCGCCGCCGCCGATGCCCGCGCTGCCGCCGAACTCGCCATGTGTGGGGTGAATCCCGCCCACGCCTGCCGAGGCGTTGACCGTGCCGCCGCTTATGTTTATAGTACCGCCGCTTCCGCCTACAACATTTTCGTTTTCCCGTTCAAAGCCTGCGCCGCCGCCGATGCCTGCAGCCCATTGGCCGCCCGTGGCGTTCACCGTACCGCCGCTTATATTGATTGTGCCTGCATCTGCGCCATAAAACTCATATTCAGGATGCACTGCATTCGCAAGCGTTACAGTTCCGCCGCCGATCCCTGCACCAAACATTCCGCCAAATACGTTTAACGTGCCGCTTCCGTTGATAGACAGCGTTGTGCCCTCCGGCACGCTGATACCGGCGCATTTTTCTCCGCCTGTCAGTGTGTTTACTCCGCTAACAGTAAGATTCAGCTTCGCACCGTTCTCTAAATCAATAGCTGCAAACGTTGAAGCCGACATATCTACAGTTACGCCGTTTAATGTCAGATTTGCAGTCTTGCCGTCCGCAATCACAATACGGTCGGTGGTGGTGGTTACATCGTCTGCCATGCTGATGGTCATAGGCGTGCCGGTAAGAATCTTCAACACGCCGCCCGAGTAGGTGTAATCGGTGTCCTCTGTGCCGCCGGTTACGGTTAAATCGGAACCCGGCGCACTTGGCATCGAAACCTCTTTCAGCTGGCTGGCGTAATCGGTTTTGTTGTCGCCATTATACTGCTCATTCAAAAGATACAAAATATCCGAGCTTCCCATCGCAACGTCGGAAAGGTCAATATCCACGGTACCATCTGCCGCCGTAGGCTGCGCAAGGCGTCCGTAATGGGTGATTGCGCCGCTTGTACCGTTCAATATCATTGCTGAAATATACTCGTTTGGTGCGGTGTCCGCATGATACACGGTTGCGCCGGTATAAGACACGGTCAGCACATCGCCGTTTCTTGTTGCCGTTGTTACGGCAAAGTCGGCATGCGCTGCATCTGAAATGGTTAGCTTCCACGCAGAGGGTGTGGTGGTGGGAACCGCCGTCAGCGCCGTTGCCCCAAGTGTGCCGCTTACCTTGCCATCGGCGGCAGAGGTGAGGAGGATGACGCTTTTATCCAAATGAAAAGCGGGACGAACCGCCAGAGGATTCACCACACGGGACGCATCGAAAGGGAATCTGGAATATACACAATATGCCTCATCATCCATCATGGACGAACGCAGCCACCACCCGTTGGTGTTGCCGGTTTGATCCGTGATTGATTTTGCTTGCAGAAGAGTGTTATCCTCGCCGAGGCTGCTTGTTTCGTTGTAAGAAAGCGGGAACAGCCGCTCTGCTGCCAAGCTGCCTTGGTCACTGTACATACTGCTTTCGGTCAGCGTTGTTTCGGCAACTGCTCCTTTTTCAAGGTCAGCGAAATTATTATAAATTGATGCCATTGTGGCTTGCAAAGTGCTACTTGGGTAATACCCGCTGCCGCTCGATTGAAACTTTGTTGCACCAAGTGTGTAAGTAGACAACAGCGGCAATACATCTGTTCCTGCCACGCTGGTTTCGGAAAGTGTCGTGCTGGGCAGCACCGTCCACGGTACATCATAAGTCGTGCCGTTTTCGGTGTATTTGCCAAAATAAACGGTGTCGCCGTCGCCGATGCCATCCGCGTCGAGCTGCAAGGCCGAATCGCTACCCACGGCATATACCGTCGGCACATCGGCGGAGGTTGTCTCGTCCTCCACCTCCATTATGCCGGAATCCACCGGCTGCTGCTGCGGGGTGGTTTCCTCGGCAAATGCCGCTGTGGGCAGCATGGTAAACACTCCAATACATATTGCCAGCAATTGAGCCAGCAATTTTTGCCCGAATTTGTTTTTTGTCTGTCGCATGATTCGTCCTCCTATTTGAAAATTTCTTAAATTATAAACAAATGCAAAAAGGCACAGAGTACCTCACTATGTGCGATCCCCTCTGCCTTTGCAAGATCACTATGAGAAAAGAACGGAGTTGTCCTGTCTGTATTTAATAGAGCCAGTCATCTTTGTCATGATGTTTTCACTTCTCCATTGGAACTTTTATTTTCAATCTTGTGCGGGTTGTTTGTGCCGTCGCAGTCTCAGAAGCGGTTCTTGCTTTGCTTAATTAGTGCTTTGAAGTGTATTTGCGTTTCTTGCTGATTCCGAGAACAGTAACAGCCCCACCTGAAATAAGCAGAAGTGCAATCCACCAAGCCATATTGCTGTTATCACCGGTCGACGGGTTCACATCTGTGTCTGCCGCCTCAAAGATGGCGCTGATGGTGTGGTTTGCCTGCACATTGGTGAACACATAGTAGCTGATTGCGCCAACGCTCTTGCCGTCCACCTTCACATCGGCAATTACATACCCGGAGTCGGGTTTAATGTTAAAGCTTGCACTTTCACCGGCCTTGACGGAAACCGTCTTGTCGGTATCAAAACTGCCGCCTTTACCCGCATCGGTGGTGATGATGTAATTGGTGGTAGCCCCGTCGTCATCGTCACTATTGGATACAGCTTTAATAGTGTAATCAATAACAGTCTGAACTGTGTTTCCGGTAGCAGCTCCGTTATCGGTTTCCACCTCGCGATAGGTGATCGTAAAGGTATGCGCACCGGTGGTCATTCCTGTGGTATCTACTGTTGTAGAATAGGTCGCGCCGCCGGTTTTGGTAAAGGTGCCGCTGGGGTTCGTTGCCCACGTAATTGGAATATAGGTCTTGTCTCCGCGCACAAATTCATCGGCAGTGATGGTAAGTGTAGTGCCAACGGTGACCTTGCCGCCCACCTTGATGCCGGTGATTTTCTCAGAGGTATCAGTGGATTCGGGATCGGTGTTCTGTTCCGGCTTTGTAGTGAGTGTTGCCGCCTTTACGCTGACGCGCATCTGTGTGGTGAGAGGAACGCTGTTCAAATTGCTCATATCTGTGGGCAGTTCCACAGTGCCGTTCACGGTAAAGTTCTTTGCATTCAGTGAAGTTGGGTCGTAATCGACAGAATCTACATCCCAAGTGACATTTGCCGTGGTAGTTGTTCCGGTGCTGGTGATGATGCTCACTGTAGTGGGCAGACCAAGAGCAGCAGCAGTCTTTGCAGTACCGTTCGCCACATCGACAATAGCCATGGGAGCGGTAATGGAAGTGATGTTCTCCCGCACAGTCACCGCAATAGAACTTGTGTTCTTTCCGCCAAAACCAACGGTGACCGAGGTGGTATCTGCGGCCATAGTGGTCGGGCTCACAGAATAACCGGCGGTGGTCGCGGTGATGACCTCAGAGGTATCGTCATCATACTTGACCGTGATGGTAAGGCCTGTGGGGTCAAATGCCTCGCCGATGTTATAAATGGTCTTCGTCAGATTTCCACTGGTGATCAGTTCGCTCACCGTGCGGTTATCCGTTGCCGGGAACACGATGGTTACAGTGACTTTTCCACTTGCATCAGGGGCAGTACTTGTAACATCGGTTGCCCCGGTATAGGTGAATGCATTTTCTTCCACGCCGTTAAAGGTGTAGTTGTCGGTCGGCGTCAATATGACGGTCGCCGTATAAATCGTATTCCCCAAGAACTTTTCGGGGCTGTCATTCCACGCAACTGTGCCGCTATACTCAGCCTGACCTGTAATAACAGTTGCGGGTATGGCTTTTTTCACAGGCGCTGTGACGAGAGAAGACAGCTCAAGTGCCGTCACCTGTGCCGGGTTCACAGTCAAGGCAACCGCGCGTTCCACGCGGTGGTTATCCTTGTCGTAACCGTCAATGCCGCTCCAATCGTTGTTGGTGTAATCGCTTACCGCATAATAGGCGGTATATCCGCTGTTGCCAACGGTGGGGACGATATTTAGGTTTGCCCACTCCCAACCGCTTGCCAGCTTCGTATCGCTTAACTTGCCGTCAGCGGAATAGGTCACGGGAGCGACAGTAGGTGTAGTAACATTTACAGCGGTTGCCGGGTTCACAGTCAAGGCAACGGTACGCTCCACGCGGTGGTTATCCTTGTCGTAGCCGTCAACACTGCTCCAATCGTAGTTGGTGTAATCGCTTACCGCATAGTAGGCGGTATATCCGCTGTTGCCAACGGTAGGAATGGTATTGGGTTTTGCCCATTCCCAGCCGCTCGCCAATTACGTATTGCTTAGCTTGCCGTCAGCGGAATAGGTCACAGGAGTGGTGGTTGGGGTGGTTACATCCCCGGCGGTTGCCTGAGTAATTTCCAATTTCACCGCGGCACTGACGGCGGATGTGTAGTTTCCTGCTGCCGCAATGGAGGCTTTGACATAATAGGTGCCTGCCGTGGTCGGTGCCGTTTCGGTTTCTCCCTTGGTGCAGTCAATGTCGGTGTAATACTTGTAGGTAATCGTACCTGCGTAGGTTTCGCTGCCTACCAAGGTAACAGTTGCCGTGTTCGCCGGGATAGGACTACCTGTATAACCGGTTTCTTTCGCCGTCAGTTCAACTGTCGGGGTGGCTCTTCTAACGGTAAATTTCTTTGCAGAAGATATGAAATCATTGTGCAGATCATCGCCAGCCACAGTGGCGTATATCCAATAATCATTGGCATTCAATGTAGTTGGAGTAATACCCTTCCACTCAGTGCCGCCGGTGTTGTCATCGCTGGTGTTGTAATAATAGGTGGCCGGGCCTTCATATTCAATAATTGCGGGGCCGCTGACGGCTCCGCCATAGGTATAGTCGTTCATGATGACCGGGCCGGTGCAGCTGTTTGCCGCCTTTTTCACCGTCAATGTCACACTTTCGCTGCCTGCAGCGTAACCGTCATGGGCGGCAGTATCCACCTGAATCTTAAAGGTACCCGCCTTGGTGACGGTCAGCACACCCTCTTTTGTAATGCTGCCCTCGCCTGTGCCGCCGCTTGCCAGTGAATAGGTTGCTGTACCGCAGTTTTCATCGAAAGTGAAGAGTTTTGTTGCATCGAATGTAGTTTCTGCATAGGTTTGGGACAGCTTATTTTCATCCGTCGTTGGCGTAATGGTCACATCGGCAAGTTTTACTACTGTATAGGGACAGCTTCCGCCGATATTCTTTACACAATAGCCGCTCGCTACTGCATTTCCGTAAACGGTATTTGCAGTAGTATCGCCCACGGCGAAGCTGCCGCCGGTGATGGTAATGGTGCTGTCACCGCCGGTGCTGCCGATGTCCACGCCGGTGATGCCGCCGTTGGCGGTTACAATGCCGCTGTTGATGATGATGGTGCCGTTGCTGCCACTGCCGCCGCAGCCAATGCCCGCACCGCTGTAGATACCGTTGGCGGTCACCGTGCCGCCGTTGATGGTAATAGTCTTTGCGGTGTCAATACCAGCACCGCCGCCAGTGCCATTGCCGATGCCCGAGCCAAATTCGCCGCCGCTCGCGATCACCGTGCCGCTGTTGATGGTAATGATACCATTGCTGCCGGCGCCGCTGCCGCCGCCAATGCCCGCGCTATATGCGCCGCCGGTGACATCCAAGGTGCCGGTGCCGTCAATGGTAAGGGCGGCATCACCCGTCACGTCAATGCCGGCATAGTTATCCGCGCCCTTTAGGGTGTTGGTGCTGCCCATCGCAAGGGTAAGGTTCAGCTTTGTGTCAGCCGCATTTTTCACCGTAATGGCCGCAGCATTTCCAAGGGTTTCTATCGTGACGCCGTTCAGCGTAAGGTTTGCGGTTTTGCCGTTTGCCACCACAATGCGATCGGTGGTGGCGATATTTACATTCCTGTTTGCAATGGTGAGCGGAACGCTTGTTAAAACAGTAAGCACGCCGTCTGCGTAGGTGTAATCTGTGTCCTTTGTGCCGCCAGTCACGGTCAGGTCTGGCAGTGGTATTACTGTCAGAGAAACATCTTTCAATTCACTTGCATAGTCCGTTTTATTATCGCCGTTGTACTGCTCGTTGAAAACACAGAGGGTATCGCCGTCCGCCATGGTAATGCCGGAAAGGTTGATGTTTGCATTGCCTTCTGCATTGGTAACCTGTGCAACTCGGCCATAATACTTTATGGCACCGTCCGCTGCTTTTACCACGGCGGAAATATACTCATTATCGCCTGTTGTAGCACCTGTATAAGAAACGGTCAGCACATCGCCGGCTTTTTCGGTGGTCTCGGCGGTAAAGGCACTGCGGGCGCTGTCGCTCAAGGTAAGCGTCCACTCAGATGGGGTGGCAATAGGCACTGCTGTTAGGGCAGTATCCATTCCAGTTGTAGATTTGCCGCCTGTTAAAGATGTAAAGAGAACTTTAGAGATATCTAAGTTAAAGGCGGGACGCACATCTGTGTAGGAGTCATCCACGCCATTGCGATCGACATCGCCGTCCTCGACCACACAACCCGCAAGGTAAGTATAATTGTAGTAGGGCGACCGCAGCCACCAATAGCCAGCGGTTCCGCCGCTTGTCGTTGTTGCAAGTCCCTTAGCTCCGTTGTTTGAACCTATGTATGTCGCCGCTTCTTCTGCTGATAAATAGAACACTTTCTCATTGGAAAGAGAACTCGTTCCCCAGTTCCAATTATATTGCCATGTTTGAGCATCGTTTTTGCTCACGCTTTTAAGTGCTGATTTTTCGGAAGTCGTAAATGCATCGCTTCCTGCAAATGCAGTACACCAAGCCTGTGCGTCACTGCCTTGCCATACATTACTGTCCGCATCGAAAGAAACATTGCTTTGTTCGAGCAGATATTCAGACAGCAGGAACATACCATCTTCATTAGTATTGGTTTTGTCTGCATCAAGCACTTTCCATTTGATGTCCGTGCTGTTGTATTTTCCAAAGTACACAAAATTCTTGTCTACTACGCCGCTTGTTCCAAGTTGAATTACAGGAACAGGTGGTGCTGTCAATGAAACAGCTCGTAATTCGCTTGCATAGTCTGTTTTATTATCGCCGTTGTATTGCTCATTGAAAACACAGAGGGTATCGCTGTCCGCCATGGTAATGCCGGAAAGGTTGATGGTTGCACTGCCCTCTGCATTAGAAACCGCTGCAACTCGGCCATAATACTTGATGGCGCCGTCAGCTGCTTTTACCACGGCGGAAATATACTCATTATCACCTGTTGTAGCACCCGTATAAGAAACGGTCAGCACATCGCCGATTTTTCCAGTGGTTTCGGCGGTAAAGGTACTGCGGGCGCTGTCGCTCAAGGTAAGCGTCCACTCAGATGGGGTGGCAATAGGCACTGCTGTTAGGGCAGTATCCATTCCAGTTGCAGATTTGCCGCCTGTTAAAGATGTAAAGAGAATTTTAGATGTATCCAAGTTAAAAGCGGGACGGACACCCGGGTCGGTGAAATCCACGGAAGTGAGAAGGACACAGCCGTCCTCGTTCACAAAACCCGCAAGGAGAGTACGAGTGTCGGGATTACTGTAGTCGGGCGACCGCAGCCACCAATAGCCAGCGGCTCCGCCGCTTGTCGTTGTTGCAAGTCCTTCATCGCTATTATTTGGTCCTATGTAGTTTGCTGCTTCTTCTGCTGATAAGTAGAACACTTTATCATCTGCTGCTGTAAGCTCACTTGTTCCCCAATCAAGGCTGTATTTATTTGTTGCAACATCTGTTTTAGCCACGCCTTTAAGCGCTATTTTTTCAGCATCCGTAAAGGCATTGCTTGTTGCAAATGAAGTACACCAAGCCTGTGCATCACTGCCTTGCCATACATTGTTGTCTGCATCAAAAGGAACATTGCTTTGTTCGAGCAGATATTCAGAGAGAAGGAACATACCATCTTCATTGGTATTGGTTTTGTCTGCATCAAGAACTTTCCACTTGATGTCCGTGCTGTTGTATTTTCCAAAGTATACAAAGCCCTTGTCTGCTACGTCGCTTGTTCCAAATTGAATTACAGGAACAGGTGTTACAGGTTCTATTACAGATCCTGTAACAGTCAAAGCAATATCCTGCATTGTACTTGCGTAATCTGGCTTGTTATCTCCAGTTAATTGTTCAGAGAAAACTTTCAATGTATAATTTCCTATGCCAAGACCTGTCGGGATATTTACAGTCTGTGTTCCGCTTGCACTATTCTGTGCAATGTTTCCGTAATAAAACACATTGCCATCTGCATCGCAAAGCATAGCGGATACGTATTCATTGGTACCTTTATTAGCATTACTGTATGCTATATCAACTGACCAGCTTTCATAGCCAACATCTTTACTTGTGGCCGCACTCTCTGCTGCCTGTGCAGTAAAGCCTTGACGGCTTGTATCCAGTAAAGTGACTTTCCAATCTTTTGTCGTATCCGTATACTCAGGAACAGAATTTAGTGCACCTGCGCCCACTGTTCCGCTTGCTTTGCCATCTGTTGCGGCAGATGAGAAGAGAACTTTAGAGGTATCTAAGTTAAAAGCGGGACGTACACCTACCTTGGTGTACGCTACATCCGTGGAATTGACAAAGCCGTCCTCGTTCACGAAGCCCACCATGACAGTATAATTGGGGTTGGGCGACCGCAGCCACCAGGCGCCTTCGATTCCACCACTACTTCCGGCAGCAAGTCCTTTATCAAAATTATTTGAACTTATGTAGGTTGCTGCTTCTTCTGCTGATAAATAGAATACCTTTTCATCGACAAGAGAACTCGTTCCATAAGCAATTCCATATTTAGTTGTTGCACTATCCTCTTTGCTCACAGTTTTTAGTGCTGTTTTTTCAGAAGTGGTAAACGCACTGCTCGCTGCAAATGCAGTACACCACGCCTGTGCATCACTATGCTGCCATTTGTTTGGATCATACTGTCCTTCATTTCTTATCTTATCTGCATCAAAAGGAACATTACTTTGTTCGAGCAGATATTCAGACAGCAGGAACATACCGTTTGCTTTTCCTGTATTGTCTGCGTCTGCGTCAAGTACTTTCCACTTGATGTTTTCGCTGTTATAGTTTCCAAAGTATATGAAATCCTTGTCAGCTACACCACTTGTGCCAAGCTGTAACGCCAGACCGTTGCCTGCGGTATACAATGCGGGAACATCGGCGGCCGGGGTTTCTACCATCAGTGCTGCATTCACTGCGCTGATGATTCCATCCAGCGTGGCCTTGCCAGCAGCCACGGTTTCCTCGGTCTGTTCGTCTGGGGTCAGGGCAGCATACAGCTCGGCGGCAGAGCCGTCAACGCTCTCCACCTTGTCATATGCCGCATAAAACGCAGTTTCAGCGTCGCCGCCCTCGGTGGGGTCGGCTTTATACGCTTCGGCCAATGCTGTCAGTGTGTCTTTATCCAATGCCGCCACAGCATCCACAAATGCCTGCTGCGCCTCGTTGAGGGTTGCTGCGTCACCGTTTGTCGGCTTGATTTCTTTTGCGCATTCCGTGCAAACAAAGGTGCATGGCGCACCTTCTACAGCTTCTACATAGCCGCAGCTTTCATCATGCACATGGGTACAGGGCTGCTCGCCCACAGCTGGGGCATAGGCGCAGCCCTCGGCATGGTCGATGATGCCATCGCCGTCTGTATCGGTGCAGTCCATATTGCAGGGAATCTCTGCAACGGCTGCCGCATAGCCGCAAGTTTCGTCATGCACATGGGTGCAGGGCGAGCCTTCGACGGCTGCCACATAGCCACACTCCGCCGTATGCTCGGTATGGTGAGCGCACAGGCCAGAATCTGCCACTGGGGCAGCCTCCAGTGCGAATGCACCGGTCGGCAACATCATAACTGTCATACATACAGCCAGCAGTATGGACAGTGTCTGTTTCATTCTCTTTTTCATTAGACTTCCTCCTATTTGGCAACACATCATTGCTCCGGAATAGATTTTATCGCAGCAATTCATTGGTGGCAGACATTTTATGACTTTTTTACACCTTATTATAATGTAGTAATACTTTTTGTTCAATGCAGTTTCAAAAAACAACCGAGCAGAATAAAAAAATAACCGTTTTCTGTTGACGTTTTATGCCAAAATCAGTAGAATAGAGTTATAACAGCAACTACAAAGGGCATCGCTAGGAAAGGAGAACCGTATTTTCTATGAACACGACGGATTTGACGCATCAGTCCATTACCATCATCACCGAATACTATAAAAACAATTTGCAGCCGTTCTTTGATGCAGTAGACGAGAACATAATCTGGATTGGGCCGGCGGAGGGACAGTGGCTACAAGGGCGTGATGCTTTGATTCAAACATGGTCAAAGGAGGAACACAATCTCACCTTTCGGATGAGCAACATTGTTTCCAATTACACGACCAATGCACCGGATTTTTGCGAGGTTATATTGCGTTATATGGTGTCTACTTACTACCCGGACGGGGAAATTACACAGCACAAGCAATGCCTGCATTACACATGGTGTTTACGCAAAATCACTGCTGAAGACGGCAGCTCCTTCAAGATTTCGAAAATTCTGATGATGCATATTTCCAACTTCTATCCCTATGATAAGCGTGACACTATTTATCCGGTGCATTATCATGCGTTTATGACCCAGGAGATGCCGGTTCACGTCGACCAAAACCGTATGCTGGTGCGGGGGCTGGACAAGACAACCTACTTTATCATCATCAGCACAATCCGCTGGATGGAAAGTTCTGAAAACGCTTTCCACACTCGCATCTATACCGAGGACGGTGTAATTGAAACAGCAGCTTTTCTTTCGTCAATTGCTAAACAGTATTCAAACTATTTTGTGCGGATTCATTCCAGCTATCTTGTCAATCCGCATTTCGTCTATAAAATTAAATGGCTTCAGCTTGAACTGCGTGACGGCACGGTGCTGCCGATTCCGCAGAAAAAGTATCGAGTTGTAAAAGAAGCACTGGAGAAGTTTTTAGAGCAATAAGTCCCAAGAAAACTATGTTTCTTCGCTGAAGCCTATTGAACAGCTTTCCGCTGGTCAACCCAAGGGCTTTGAAGCAGCGTTACAAGCTGCCCCTGCCGGGTGCTAATAGGCTGGCACTCCGTAGCCAAGCACCTCGTAATATCCAATCGGATAGCTTCTCTGACGGCAGGAATCGCCGGAGTTACCCTCGACGGTGTAGACCGTATCGTTTTCAACGCGCTCCACAATGCCGGTGTGGTCGGATTCGCCGTCCTGCCCGCCGCTGGCCCAATCGAAGAAGATGATGTCGCCGGGATTCGGCGTGTAGGAGTTATCCTGCCACTGGCCGCGTTCCCGAAACCACTCGACGCCCCAGACGCAGCCCGCATATTTCGGAATAATGCCCGCGTCGATATAACCGCATTCATTGGCGCACCACGAAACAAAGCAGGCGCACCATTCCACACGCCCATCGAAGCCGTACCACGACCAGTAAGGCTCGCCGCCCACATTGCCCACCTGAGAGAGCGCCACCGTGACGATCTCGCCGTCGCCGGTGCCGATGCCGTAAAGCACCGCGCTCCACAGGTCGTTGTTCTCGTCGGCCAAGAGTGCTGCAAGCTGCTCCCGCTGCTCCGCGTTGAAGCCGTACTTGTCCGCCATTTCTGCGGCGGTCTTGTGGCTGACCGTGATATACAGATAGATGCGGGTGACGGTGGATTCCGTTTCCACGATGTTGCCGTGGCCGTCGTCGCTTTCCTCGACCACCGTTTCGGTCTTGCTCTCGGTACGGGAGGAAATCTCGTTCATCTCCCAAAAGATGCTTTTCAGCAGCTCCTTTTTGCCGTCGTCCACCGAGGCGACCTCCTGCGGATTGTCCGGGTCGGTGGTGGTTTTCACCGCATAGACCGCCAGCACCTCTTTCCACACGGCGCGGGAGCCGGACATCTCCAGCTTGTCGTAGCTTTGCGCCGCCTTGGTTTCATCCAGCTTGGCTTGGTAGTCCTGATTGATTTCCCGCACCACGGTCTGCATGGTCTGCCCGGTGCCGGAATCCTCGCCGGAAAAGAAGATACCGAAGCAGGAGCCGACGATCAGCCCGATCAGGCAGATGATGATAATCACAATGACCGCAACCCAGCCCCCGGCAGCGATAGCGGCAACAAGGGCTTTCGTCGCGGCGATAATTGCCTTAACCACCGCAATCGTGGCTTTTACAGCGGCTTTCGCGGTCGTGACCGCCGCCTTTGCAGCGACTTTTGCGGCCTGCGCCGCCGTCCTTGCTGCCTTCGCCGTGGCCTGCGCGGTTTTCTGAGCCGTTTTCGCCGCCTGCTGAGTGGTCTTGACCGCCACCTTCGCCGTCCGCTCGGCGGTTTTGACCGACCGCTGCGCCGTCTTTACCGTACCCTTGCCGGTGGATTTTATGGTACGGGAAGTAGAACGGGCGGATTGCTTGATGGTCTTTTCCGACCGCTCCAGCGTTTTGATGGATTTATCCGCCCCCTGCCGGTAAGAACGGGCGGTACGGCGGGCAGACTGCGCCTGCCGCTTCATTTGTTCTTTGGGCTGGTTCGCCGCCCGCTTTGCGGTATCGGCGGCCTTGTTTTCCTTGTAAACCTTGATTTTTTCCCGCGCCTTGCCGATATTTTGCTTGGTTTCCTCAAAGCCCTTTTGTCCGGCCTTATTCAGCGCATGAACGCTCTCGTCCGCCGCGCGGTCGGCGGCATGGGTGATATTGTCCGTCGCGTATTCGCTGGGGGAGCCTTCCTCGGAATAATAGCCGTGTTCGGCTTTCTCTTTTGTGTGGATAAAAGCGTCCTTCATACGCTCGGCGGCAATCGCGGATTTATCCAGCGCCTTGATATTTTTCACCGTATCCCGCGTCTTGATTTTAGGCATAGGCAAAACCTCCTTTCTGCCGGGATAACGCCGCCCTTATCGCTTTTTTGCCACAATGACCATCCTTCCGTTTGTCCGCGTATATTCACAGGTGGAAAGGGTAATCAGCTTGTCGCCGTACTCCGCGCTCACGCCGGTGTCGTAGAGTGCCAGCTCCTTGCATTTGGCAATATATTCAGCAAAGGCGGCCTCGCTTTCCGCATTAACAAAATCATAATAGCGAAAGCCCTCTGTACTGTACGCCACGGTCTTGAACGCGGCGACCACCTCATACTCCCCATAGCCGCCCAGCGTATCAAAGGTAATCGTCTTATGCTCCCGGTAAAAGGCCGCGTCCGCGTATTTGCACAGGTCGGAGAACATGGAGCCGTTATTCATGTGGTGTCCGTAGATCACCGTATTGTCGGACAGGTCAATGTCGCAGTTTTCCTGCGCATAGGGAACGCCGTAATCGCTGTACGACTTTTCAAAGCTGTGCTTGAGGTAGAAGTTCGGTTCATCCTTTGTCTGCATGACGGGGTAGTCGATCTTCGTGCCGGGAATGGAAATCCAGCCCACAAAATCGCTGTTCTGTTCGTACACCTCGGCGTATTTCTCATAGGCGGTGGTTGTGGGAGCCGGTGCGCTTTCTTCCTCATCGGGCGCGTCCGGTGTTGTAACGGGCGCTGGCGTGGACACCACAAGGGCGGCGACGCTTTCAAAGGCTTCGGCGCTCTGCTTTTGGTCGAGGTACTCCCGGCAGAGCATAACGCCGGAGAACAGGAAAAGGGCAGTACAAAGCGCCGCCCCGGTAATCAGGATTTTTCGTTTCATATTCAATTTTTCCTCCATCTATCGCGCCTGTTCCTTTACGGCAGGCGCTTTTGGTTTTTGCGAAAGTTCTGTTTTGAGCTGTGCAAGCTCCGATTTGACCGACTGCTTTTTATCCTCGGACGGTCTTTCACTCTGGAGCTTGCCGAGCAGGTTGTCCGCGCCCCGCGCCATAGAGGAAAACACTTTGCCGTTTCCCTCCAGAAACGAGCGCAGCTTTGCAAGCACACCCTTGTCGGATTCCAGCTTTTCGGACTGCTTCGCCGGTTTTCCCAGCAGGGCGCGGCCCGCGTTTCCCATGTGGCCGCCCATCTCGTGCAGCTCCCCACGGATAGCATCCAGCCGTCCGGCGCTCTCGTTCATGGACTGCGCGGCATGGGAAAGACCGTTTTTCATGTGGGAGAGGGCGGCGGGAATCCGCATGGCCCCCACCGCCTGCACAAAGGCGGCGCGGCCCTTTTCCCTGAAGGTCTTGACCGCGTTCCCGGCAGAGGCGATCAGGTTGTTTTTCGTCGTTGAAACCATTGCTTTTGCCTGCTGGATTTTGCTTTCGACCTTGCCGATAAGCTGAGAGCATTTCGCGCGGACGCCCTTGTCGTGGAGCTTGCTGATTTCCCCGCGCATTTCCTGAATCTCGGCCATCATCAGCGACAGCTTATCGTCCGCGCCCTCGATATACTTCACAAGGGATTGCACTTCCTCTTTCTGCCGGTGCAGACCGTTTTGTTCCAGCACCGCATACAGTTCTAAAATCTGCGGGTGGACGCTTAAAGTGTTTGCTTCCATTTAGCATGACCTTCCTTTCTTAGCCCCCAAACACACCCTCACCGGGCTTGGTCGTCATGAGCTGATACAGCTCTGTGTTCTTCGGGAATCGGTTGATAAACGGTACAAGGGAGCTGCCGTACTTGTTTAAGCCGCAGCCCGCGTCCGCGTTGGTGATATAGCTCATCTGCTCGTTGGAGATATTGAGAAGCCGCGCCAGCTTTTCCCGGTCAGAGGCCGCCTGATTGAGCATCACCACAAATTCGGAGTTACTGAGCATGGTGCTTGCCTGTACAGAATCCAGCAGATACTCCACATTCTGCGTAATCGCCGTTGGATAAGCGTTACGCTTGCGGAACTGCCGCCACGCGGAATTGAAGAAAGCCCCACTGTACTCGTTCTCGAATACGACGTGGAACTCGTCAATAAACACATGGGTGCGCTTGCCCTTTTTCCAGTTTTCCGTCACGCGGTTTAGGATGGTGTCGGTGATAACCAGCAAGCCGGTGGGCTTGAGCTGAGTACCCAGGCCGTGGATGTCGAACACCACCACGCGCTTGTCCAGGTCAACTGTGCTTTCATGCCCGAAAATATCCAAAGAACCTGTGGTGAACAGCTCCATCGAAAGGGCGATTTCCTTGGCCTTGTCCTCCGGCTGCTCCATCAGCTTCTCGCGCAGGGTGCAGAGGGTGGGTGTTTTGCCGCCGTTTGCCGCGTCCTTGTAGACCGCCGCCGTGCAGCGGTCGATGATGGACTTGTGCTGCGGGCCGACGCCGTTCTTGTCGATCTGCTCCACCAGCGACATGATGAACTGCGACTTTTCCACAATGGGGTTGTTCTCGCCGTAGCCGTCCACCATATACATGGCGTTCAATCGGTCTTTGCCTCCCGCCGCCACGCGGATGACCGTGCCAATCTCGTTGCCCATCGCTTCAATCAGAGGCGCAAATTCCCCCTCCGGGTCGCAGATCAGCACATCGTCCTCGGTGTTCAGAATCAGGAAAGCAATCAGCTCCTTGGCGGAAAAGGATTTGCCGGAGCCGGGTACGCCCAGCAAAAAGGCCGACTGATTCAAAAGGTTTTCCTTGTTGCACAGGATGAGGTTGTGGGAAATGGCGTTTTCCCCAAAGTAGATACCGCCCCTGTCCTGAATCTCCTGCACCTTAAAGGGGATGAATACCGCCAAACTCTCCGTTGTGAGGGTACGGAAGGCGTTGATTTTCCGCGCGCCGATGGGCAGCGCCGTATTCAGGCCGTCGAACTGCTGGAACTTCAGAGGCGCTAACTGGCACATATGCTTTCTGGCAATGGAGAGGATAGCCTCGGTGTCGCTGTCAAGCTGCTCCAGCGTGTCCGCCGTGAGCGCCATTGTGATGACGGCAACCATCATCCGCTGGTCGCGGGTGGTCAGGTCGTCCAGAAACTCCTTGCTTTCCTTGCGCTGCAACTCCATGTCGTAGGGAATCACCGCCGAGAAGTTATTGTTGCTGTTCTGGCGGCGCTGCCAGTTGGTGATATTCGTTTCCACGCCCAGCAGCCTGTTTTCCACCTCCCGCACCGCCTCGTCCGTAGGGATGGGCACAATATCGATGGACAACATCATGTTGCGGTTTAAGTCGGTCAGCTCCGTTACCATACTGTCCTTGATATAGCTGGCGTAGTCTTTGAGAAAAAGAACCCGGCAGAACTTCTCGCCCAGCTTCAGGTAATCGCTGTTCTTTTCAATAGAATCCGGGCAGATATAGTCGCGGAAATCGTGGCCCTTCTTCATCATATCTTTCGCGTCGAAGTGAAAAGCGGCTTCCTCCCCGGCGCGGTAGAAGTCGTGCAGGACGCGGAGCTTTTCCGTGGCGTCCAGCTCGGTACACCGGGAGCCGAGGGCGGCAAAGTGGGAAATGAGGTCAGCGCCCACGCGGGCAAAGTACGTCCGGGCTTCCTCAATATCCTTTTTTGCCACAGAAACGGTGAGATATTTCTCCTGCATAATCCCGTTTGCGCCGGTGGCCTTATCAAGAAGCATTTGGTTGTATTCCTTACGGTACACATCTCTGGAATCACCGCGCATGGGCATGAGGATGGACTGTTCAAAATTTGCTTTGTTCAGTCTGCGGTTGTTGATGGTGATTTTGGTGGTCGCGCC
Organism: Oscillospiraceae bacterium; assembly: GCA_028705905.1. Taxonomy (GTDB): domain Bacteria; phylum Bacillota; class Clostridia; order Oscillospirales; family Oscillospiraceae; genus RGIG529. The sequence continues at coordinate 22,559 of JAQWCP010000001.1, read as the reverse complement.
GGAATCAAGGGAGTTGAGCAGCTCGGAGTAGGTCAGGAACATGGATTCCTTATCCTCCCGGCTGGCCACAAGGTAGTTGATGTCGGTGAATTTGTAGGTCTTGGCGAACTTGCCGCCGACCATAAAAATACCGTCCTTCCAAATGCGACGAATGGGGATGACATCCTGCACCTTTTTCGGGACGGTGTAGCGTTCCTTGTCCTGCCTCAGCAGGTTTTTGAGCGTTTTAATCATACTTTGCCTCCAATCTTGTCTTTTAGCGCCTCGTAGTAAAGGTTGGCTGCTTCAAAATGAAGCTCCTTCGGCTCGATCATCTCCGAGCGCAGCCACGCCCAGATAAACTGCTCGGCGGTCATGCCGTGGTAGGTGATGAAGCCCAGCATGGCAAAGGGAGCCGCGCCGAGAATACACATCCACGACAGGGTTTCCACGCCGAAGTAGGGGCGCAGGATAAAATAAAGGCCCACGGCAACACCGCAGGCGAGAATCGAAAAAATGAACTGCCGCATGGACAGCCCGAAAAACATGGATTCGGTGTAATTCCGAATCTCTCTATTGATTTTTACTTCCATACTGATTGTCCTTTCTCCGCCTGTTCACGGGCAAGCGCCTGTGCGCGTTCTTCGGCGCAGCAGCAGGTATCAAGAACACAGCCCTTGCGCTTGCCGCCGTAGTGCAGGCAGTATTTACAGTCACAGTCCGCCACGGTGTAGCCTGTGAAGCGGTGATAGATTCTTGTGTTTTCCGTCATGGCTCACCTTTCCTTTCCGTTATAATCCGAACATCTCTCGCGAGACACGGTCAGCCATTTTGACCGCACCGACGAGGATTAACATGTTAAAGCAAAGCTCGCCCACATAGCTCCACACCTGCGTGACCGCCGCCGCGTTGGGGTCAATCGCGGGCGGGCTTGAGGCGAACAGGGAGAAGATGATACAGCCCAAGACGATAATCGCGCCCTCCAGGCAGACTGCGGCATAGCTTTTGATAAAGCTCTTGCCCACGTTCTGGCTCGGCTCCCCGGCAAAAGTGGAGAACGGGACGGGAGCGATAGCCGCATAAAGATAGAGTTTGAAAAATCTGCCGTACACGGTCATAATCATGATAAAGCTGAGTACCGTGATGAACAGCCCGCCGATGAGCGTCACCGCCCACAGGGGGATGGATTCAAAAAATCCGCAATCTTCCACAGCGGTGACGATGCTCTCCGGCAAGACCGTGGCCGTGCTGCCGCCCATGCCGCTGGCGCTCATAATGGAGGAAATCATCCCCTGCACGATGGAGAACAGCGCCAGCATCAGCTCCAGACCGTAAGTGATAATTCCTTTTGCCAACGCGAAACGGATAAACAGCTTGACAGCGTGTTCGGGCTTTTTGACCTCGGCAAAGCTGCCGCAGGTCTTGACCACGCCGATCACAAAGAACAGCACCAAGAGCGCATAGCCGATGGCCTGCACCGCGCCGTGAATGTTCACCATGACGTTCCAGATGGTGCCGCCCTTAAATTCCGTGGGTGATTGTGTGATGAGCTGCCAGATTTCGGCCAGCTTTGCGTTCCAGGTATTCAAAGCATTTTCGAGGTTTTGTACAATCCAATTATCAGACATTCAGACACCTCCCTAAAGGCAGGCCCGTCCAGTGCGGGCCTGCCTGTGATGTCGTGATAATCAGCCCGCAATCAGGGTAAGGATTTCTTTTGCAAAGGTGATGACCACGCCGCCGGCCAAAGTCATAAAGCCGTTGGCCCTCTGGCTGGGATCGTGGGATTTGAGGGAAAGGCCGATCTGCACGATGCCAAAGCCCAGCAGGATCATACCAATGGCGCGGATCAGCCCGAAGATGAAATCCGACAGGTTGTTGACCACCGCTATCGGGTCGCCAGCGGCAAAGGCTGTGGTGGTGCAGCAGCAGAGCATGAGAACCACGGCGGCATAAACCGCCAGACCGCGCTTGCTCTTTTGACCCATCGGCAGCTCGTGAGTATCCTTCTTATTAAACAGTTTCATATTGTGTGTCCTCCTTCTTTGTTTGGAAAATGGCTTCCATGTCCTCGTCGGACAGAAGCTCGCAGTTGGTTTCAATGTCCTCCGGCTTTGGTAAATCCCCCGGTGAAAGGTGGCCCGGCACAAGAGCCGCCACCGCGTTTTCCGTGCCGCCGTGTTCGTAGGGCGGCATTTTGCCGTCCGTGGTGAGCGCCACATTGGGGTGCTTCAGGATGTCGTACTTGTCGTCCAGCACCGGGCGCTCGCCCCGGATGAACAGGAGCGCGTAGCGGTTGTCAAGCATACGCACCTCGTCCGGGGTCATCAGCTCCCGGCCCGTAATCTGCCAGTTGGTGGAGTAGTTGCCGCTGTGGCCGGTGCTTTTGCCGTAGGTGTTCGTGTCGATGGTTTCCTTGCCTAAAAGCTCGGAAACATATTTGTGAGTGCTTTGCTCATTGCCGCCGAGATAGAGAAATTCGTCACAGTTGCCGATGACCGCCTCCCATTCCTTTTCAAACAGGGCCTTGAGCGCCGCGATGTTTTGCAGGATAATGGATACAAATACCGAGCGTGACCGCATGACGGCCAGAATCTTGCAGAAGTCGTCGGGCAGGCTCACGTTGGAAAACTCGTCCATGACAAAGTGGACAGGAACCGGCAGGCTCCCGCCGTATTTGTGGTCGGCGATATAAAAAAGCTGCTGGAATAGCTGGGTGTAGAGGATGGATACCAAAAAGTTAAAGCTGGAGTCGTTGTCGGGAATCAGCGCGAACAGCGCCACCTTCTTTTCACCCAGCGACGGTAAATCCAGCTCATCCGTAGCGGTCAGCGCCGCAAGGGAGGCAAGGTTGAATTTTTCCAGCCGCGCCGCCAATGTGATCTGGATGGATTTCAGGGTCTTGGCGCTGCCGGAACGGTAGTCCTTGTAATACTTCACAGCGATATGCTCCGAGTTTCGCATTTCAAGCCGGTCGAACAGCTCATCCAAAGGCGACTGATAGCTGTCGTCATCTTCCCGGACTTCACCGGCCCTTAACATCTCCATGACCATCGGGAAATTCTGCTCGTCCTCCGGCGCTTCGTGGTGCAGGTAAAAGGCAAGAGCAAGGAGCAGCATGGAGGCCGCCGTATCCCAGAACGGGTCGTTTGACTGGCTGCCCTTGGGCGTGGTGGATTTGAACAGGTTGGTCACAAGCCGCTGCACGTCGTTGTCGTCCCGGAGGTACACAAACGGGTTGTAGCAGAAGCTCTTTTCCATGTTCAGCAGATCCAGCACGCGCACCTCGTAGCCCTTTTGCTCCAGAAGATAGCCCGTATCGCGGGCAAGCTCCCCCTTGGGGTCAAGCACCACAAAAGAGGTATTCGCCTGACAGAGATTGACCTTGGCATAGAAGCGGGTTTTGCCCGCGCCGCTGCCGCCCACCACCATTGTGTTGAGGTTCCGCCGGTGCTTTCTGCCGTCCAGCCCCATGCGGACGTTTTGGGTAAAAATTTTATTTTCCTCCTGCTTTTTCGCCCGGTATTTCTTATCCACGGCCCTGGCGTCGCCCCATTTGGCCGAGCCGTGTTCCTCGCGCCTGCGGTAATTGCGGCGGGTGGAAAGGTAAATCCCGATTCCCATTCCATAGGCGGCAACAAAAAAGAGGACAGTTTTTACGCTGTCCTCACACAACTGAATCTGAAACGGGTTGTTGATTGCCGCCGTCAGGTTTTGCAGGATTTCGGGAAGCCCTCCTTTTATGGCGGGCGCGACAAGCAGCCCCAGCCATACCACGGGAATCAGGCCGAGCGCATAAATCAGGAGATTACCGCGCGGGTTATCTTGCTTCATCCCGCCACTTCGCTTTCTTGGGTGGGGCGTCGATGGTTTTTAACAGCACATCGTCCACCGCGTCGGTGGAGCGATCCTCTTTCAGCAAGTCGCTTCGCATATCGTTGAGGGCATTGATGACCACGCCCTGCTCGTATGGGTTGAGAATCAGAACAACCTTTTCCTGTTTTTCCATTTTAATCATCATTCCTTTCCGGATGTTTTTGCCGGTTTTGCGCAGCAAAATTGCCGCTATCCTCTTTGCGGCAAAGGCACAAAACTCCATGTTTGAAAGTTTACTTTCAAACTGCACACTTCCTATCTTTCATGATCTTTGTGCTTGGGGGCCTTGTTCTGCTCCAAAACCTTGGACATCCGCATGGAAATGTTGTCCGCGGCCTCCTTCGCGGAGGAAAGCTCCGCGCGGACGCCCTGCGCCTCCATGCTTTTGAAGCTGTCCGGCAGGGTCTTGAAATTATAGCCGCCCACATCGACGCCGTTCTTTTTACAGAGCATATAGCTGGCACAGTAGGCTTTGAATCCTGCTTCCGGGCGGGAATAGTCCTCGCTGTCCCGCGCCAGCTCCGCATGGGCCAGCTCCATCGACACGCTGCGGAAAATGTCCGGCGCGTCCATGCCTTTCTTCACGAAAATTGCCTGCTGCTCGTGATCGTAGTAAGCCCCCACATTGTCGGGCAGGTCGGCGGCGGTCTGGATCGGAACGGGCGGGTGGTTGATGAGGGCTTTCAGGAGCAGGCGGTCGTCCACACTGACGGCGGGCTTCGCCTGACTTTTCGCGGTCGTCTGTGAAATATCGAACACCTTTTTCACGTTATACGAAACGCCGGTGGAGCCGTCGTCGCGGGTGTATTCCTCACCCGGCTCCAAAATGGAGATGGCTTTCTGCTGTTTCTTGATGGAAGCGCCGCTCTCTTTCCATGAATCAAAATCCCGGAGCTGGGTGGCCTTCGGCATCTGCGCCGCAATCAGCAGGGCGTTCCCCACAGAATAGCGGTCAAAGTGGCTCTGCACATCGAGGTATTCCTTAAATTTTCCGCCGTCCTGTGCAATAGTCTCAGCGGTGGAATCCTCAAGGGCGTACACCTGATCGCGCTCCGCCTGCTTCTTTTCCGCCCATGCGTCCTTGTCGAAGGGCTGGTTTTCAAAATCCTGCGCGTCCGGCTGTGCGGCAGGGGTGTTAAAAATATCATCAAAATTGCTCATAACGGTTATCTCTCCTTTGATTTTGGTTTTTTCTTGGGGGTGGGCTGCTTATGCTGCGCTGTTTTCTGCGCCGCCTTTTTCTCAGGAACGGCCTTTTCTTCACGCTTTGGTTTTTCCGCTTCCTGCTTCCGCTGCGCCTGAATCTCCCTTAAATCCTCACGAACTGATGTTCGCTGCGGACTTGATTTTTTCGGCGTATCAGAAGTACCCTTTGCGGGCCTGCTTTTGCTCCCGGAGATAGGCTCGGACGGAGGGGATTTTTCCGCCGATTTCTGAAAAGAATCGGTTTTATCTGCCCTCGTGTTTTCCGGCTGCGCCTTTTCCTTTTGGGCGGGCTTCTCCAGAAGCTCGTCAAGCAGTAAATCGTCTTTACTCTTTTCGGGAGCGGCCTGCTCAGGGGCAGCCTGCCCGGTGCCGCGCGCTTCTCTGGATTTTTCGATCTCGCTCTTGATGGAAGCCGTATTCACAGCGGTGAGCTTGAATTTCTCCACAATGCGGTTGGCACGGGCGGAATCGTCCTCAAACACCATAATATCCACGGTGTCATCCGTCTTTTTGACAGGGATGGGGGCGTACAGAATCCCGTACTTCTTCGACTGCCGGGCAAACTCCGGGCAGTCCTCTTTTTTCACCGTGTAAATGGTGGTCGGCCTTTTCTCCCGCAGCATGGATTCCACGCGGGCCTTGCCCTTGGTGCGGTTCTGATCTTTCAGCACCACGTACAGTGCCGCCGCTATATTTTTTGCCGCCGAACCGGTGATTTTCAGCGCGAACTCAGCCCCTTCAAGGCTCATCCGCACGATTTGTTCAGCCGCGTCGCCTGAATTTACCATCTTTCTGCATCTCCTTTCTGCTGGATTTTTCGTCCTCACGGACGGTCTTAGTTTTCTCTTTCATCATGCCGGAGCGCACCGCGATGTCCTCACAGAGCTTGACCTCCTGCCGCAGCGTTTTAAGCTGCCCGGTCAAACCGGCGATTTGCGCTTTTATTTCTGCCTGCTTTGCTTCATCCTGCATGACAGGCTTGGTGCGCAGCTTGCGGTAAAGCTGTTTCCGGCGCTCTGTCACCTCGCCGATCTCCGAGTCCACGCCCGACTGATAGGCGGTAAGCTGCTCGGCGGTGTCAATCTTATGGGCGCTCAAAAGCCGCGCCTCCTTGGAAAGCGCCTCCGCCTTCAGCAAGTCCTCACGGTACAAAAAATGGGTGCGCTTCGGGGAGGGCGGCCTGTTCTTGGGAAACACGCCCAGCAGATAGCAGTAGTGGAGGTAGAGGGCGCGAAAGCCCGTGATCTTCCGGGTCTTTTTGAGGTCGCCGTTCAGCCTGTACCGCTTCGGCTCCGGCCTTTGTTCCCGCATGGGGCGCTCCGGGCGGCTCTGCGCAAGGATGCGTCTGCGGATTCCCTCGATGGAATAGTCCTCGCCGAAATTCCTCGTCAGGCGCATAAACCGCTCCTTGCCCTGGGGCTTCACTGAAATATCCTTGCCGGTCTTGATTTCATAGCCCATCTCTTTCAGGACATGAAAAAACTGCCGCTCCGTCATTGACTGGCGGATGGCAGTATCCACATCATTTTTTATCAGCCCGCGCCAGGTGGGGCGCTGCTCCTGCTCGGCCCTCCATTCGCCGTAGTGCTTGGATTTGCCGCGCCCCGGGTTCTCAATCACCGACAGGCCGTACTCCCGGCACAGCCGGTCGGATTCCTTTTGCATATCGTAGTAATCCTTTTCGGTGCGGTGGTAGCGGATACCGTCCACGAAGGACACGGTGTTCACCACAAAATGATTGTGCAGGTGACTGTCCTTATCCAAATGGGTGGCGAGAAGCACCTGATACTTCTCGCCCCACAGCGCGGCGGCCAGCTTGAGGCCGATCTCATGGGCGATCTCCGGGGTGGCCTCGCCGGGGGCAAAGGATTGATACCCGTGGTAGGCGATTACGCCGCCGTCCTTGCCAAAGCGTTTCTTGACGGAAATCATCTCGTCGCGGGCGGTGGTAGGGGTGCAGTTCACGCCGGAAACAAACTGCTGCATGACCGGCGCGCCCTCGTCGTCGGCTTCGATTTTCTCTGTTTTCTCTTGATTCACCGCGTAGTCGATGACGTCCGAAAGGCCCTGCGCCTGCCGGTCGGTCATATCCGGCTTTTCATAAAAGGCGGGGTTCTCGGTCTTGTCGGGATTTTCCACATAGACCACCAGCTTACCCAGCCAGCCCTTGACCCGCCAGATTGACGTGGTAGCCATTATTCCATCCTCCGGGGCAGGATGACCGCCTCCGTAATCTCCCCGACGACCTTTTCAAACCGCCGCATGGCTTCATCATACCGCTGCACGTCGATGACGTTCAGCACATGGGCCTTCTGCGCGATCTGATTCAGGTTATTGCCGACGCCGTGCAACTCCCGCATAAAGGAAAAATAATCGGGCGGCGGTGCGTCCTGGGGTAAAAGCCCATTCACCAGATGTCGAAGATAGGCTTCGCGGGAAAGACCGCTGCGTTTTACCTTTTTCGTAAAGGCTTCGGCTTCTTTTTTATCCAGCCAGAACTGGATATGAACATTGCGTTTCCTCATTTTTCTTTTCCCTCCTTGCCGTTTATTCGGTTGATTTGAAGCAGGCACATGACGGTAATGCCGCATAAGCCGCCAATCAAAAGCCCGATGATAAAAAACAGAAATTGGCTCATTCAAAACACATCCTTCCTGTTGTGTGATAAGGGTTTCAGGGGCTACCCCTGACAAGTCTGCCCCCGTGGTATCTCGGGGGCGATGCTTGCTGGTACAGTGACAGAGAGATTCCCTCGGTGGGAATCGGTCTTGATTACCGGCGAAAAAAGAAGCCGCTTTTACTGATTTCTAACGTCCGGGTGGCCACAGCCGCCGCATTCAGGACAGCGCCATTTACAGCCTTCGCAGTCCTCTTCCTCGCAGGTTTCACAATCATGGGCAAGGCAGGAGCCGCACACTTCGCAATAAAGGTCGCAAGCCTCGCAGCAGCCGCCACATTCAGAATCAGCAGATTCGCCGACAATATCCACAGCGGTTACGTCATCGTGGCAGAAGTTCAATACATCCGTATCCCTTATCATCTGTTGAACCAACTGCCCGGCTTCTTTGAAATTGTGCGCACTGACTTCGACTTCCTTTACAGAGGTGGCGGTCAGGGTAAATACATAATCATTCATGGAAAAATCCTCTCTTTCTCATCGTTCATAATCCCGGCTGCGGTTTTTATGCTTTGCTGCAAAATCCACGCCGGTGAAGTTGTCCGCGTCCAGGATATATTCGCTGTTATGCCAGTTGTCGGAAGCCTTCTGCTCGGCTTCCTCCGGGCTGTCCGCCTCCACCGTAACCGTCATTTTCAAGGTTTCGGTAATGGCAACATCGTATTCCTTCATCGCTCAAAACTCCTTTCGCTCTGCCGTTGCTTTAGGCGGCAGAGATAGTCGTTCACATCCTTGCCCTCCGGCGGCGGCCTGTCGAGGACGGTGTATTCCTTTGGCATGGCGGTCATAATGGCCTTTGTCGCCAGCCGTCCGGGGCCGTCGTTGTCGAGGTGGAGAACCACGGTCTTGATGTGGGGATAGTCCTCCAGAAACCGGGTGAGCGCGGCGGGGATTTTGCTTTCCTCAATGACCCTTTTCGGCTGATAGATACCGGCAAGGGATAAGAGGTTTTCGCGCTGCCAGTCCCTGCCCGCCCTCTGGCAGAGGGTGGCGTAGGACAGCAGATCAATGGCGGATTCAAACAGGTGTACCGCCTGATTCTCCCGCTGTGCGGGCAGAGCGAAAGAATAGTGCTTGTCGCTGCCGTTCACGTCGCCCTTGAAATCTGTGCCGATTCCACGCTGGCAGGCATACCGCTGTTTGCCCTCCTTGTCGAAGCCCACGAAAACGGCGTTGTGGTACGGGGTACTTTCATAGAGCCGCCCGGTCTGGATGCAGAAGTCGATTAGTTCAAAAGAGATTCCCCGCGCCTCCAGATAGCTGACGGCATGGGTAGCGCACCGGCTGGCCTGCGGCAAAAGCAGCGTTTTCGGCTTTTCCTTTTCGGCGGCTGTGAAAACGGGCGGCTGAACTGCCGTCTTGCCGGTGATGGCCTCCACCGCTTCGAGGAAGGAGAGGCCGTTCACTTTAATCAGGTAGTCCAGCGCGCTGCGCCCGCCGATCCCCTGTGAAAACCAGCACCACTTGCCGTTGGAAATCCGCAGGCTGTCGTGAGCCTTGGTGCAGTAGATATTGCCCGACACATGAACAAGCTCCTGCGGGCTGTAATTTTGCAGGTAGGTCAGCAAGTCCATTTCCTTTGCTTTCGCAATCACTTCGCAATCATAAAAAGACATAAAAAATAAGGCCCCCTTTGCATAGCCATAAATTGATCGCTTTTCGGCAACCGGCTATGTAAAGAGAGCTTGATTCTTCCAATATGTAAAAAACCGACCGGCCTTCTAAAAAGAAAACCAATCGGCTTTTGGGGAATGCGGCGCGGTTATCTTTCCGGCTGCGCCCGCTTCAAATCCCTTTGAATCACAACGTTTGCGCGGTTTTCAATGGTATCCCGGATATTGTCCATGTGATCGGTTTCCCGGTTTTCCCACTCCTTGAATATATCGCCGAGAGGACAGGTCGATTTGAGCAGCGCCTTTGCCTGTTTGTCCGTCAGGTCGTGGCTCTCCAGCGACATCAGCATATCTTCGCGCATGGTGTATTCGTAGGTGTGGTTCAGGATTTCAGCGGGAGGCTGGGATAACAGCCAGTCGCGGTACTTTTCCTGCTCCGCGAACGCCTTTTCATACAGGGCGGTGTTCAGTTCTTCGTCGGTCAAGTTTTTCACCTCCAATCCGCATAGGAAAAGCCGGCTGATTTTCAAATGAGAAAACCAACCGGCTATGTAAGGCGGCACAGGAAGAATTCTATGCCGCCGCGTGAATTTTATTCTGTTTTATTTCGATGGGGAAAGCGCATTTCATATTGTTCTTCGGCAAGCGCCCTGACCGCAGGCCGCTTATCATGCAGCCGGTTTTTGAGCCAGTCTATATCCGCCTTTGACAGCCGGTACGGAAGATTCAAAAGCCGGTTGACTGTCATGCTCTCCGCTTTTTCTGCGGCGGACAGCTTGGAGCAGCCCTTGCAGATATGGGCGGCATGGCCTTTGCCGGAAAACTTCTCGTTCGCTTTGTATTCGCCGCACACTTTACAGTAATGGCCGTGCTTTTTCATCTTTCCAAATCCCGGCTTTTTTCTTTCGGCAGTATGGAAAGGTAGTCTTTTAGCTGACTTTCTTCCAGACCGGCTATCATGTCCGCAAAAGGTTGTAAATTACCGTTTACCGCGTATTCCTCCAGAGTTTCAAAATACGACAGCCGATCCTCCTTGCGGATTGAAACAGGAAGAAAGCCGTTTATCATTAACTGGTAATTCATAATCAGCCGGGATGTTCTGCCGTTCCCGTCCTCATAGGGGTGAATCTTCACAAACTCCGCATGAGTATAGGCCGCAAGCTCGATAGGGTTCAAATCCGTGCGGTAAGGCAGCCCTGCAAAGAAATCCTTAATCTGCCGGTACATTTCATTCGGCACCGGAGGCTTGTGCTTCGCGCCGGTAATGCGAACCTCACAGTTTCGGTAAATGCCGCCCTGAAAGATATTCTCCATCAAAATCTCGTGAATATCTTTTACAATATCCTCCGAAAGCGGCTTGCCTTCCGCGACGCACGCTCTGACGTAGGCAAACGCCTTGTTGTGGTTCACTACCTCGTAAATTTCCCGGAGGTTTTTCCCACCGATAGATACTTGATCCTCAAGTACAACCTTTGTTTCCATTAAGGTGAGCGTGTTTCCCTCAATGGCGGTGGAGTTGTGCGTGTATTCGATGGAAAAGCTCTCTTCAAAGCTTTCAAGCGCCGCCTTTGGCAGCTTATCGCGGCTCTTCAAGAGCCGGTTTTTCATTTCAAGCAATGCTGCATATTCCATAAATCCAGATTCCTCTCTTTTTATTAAATCGTGAATGTCCAAATCCAGTAAATCGCAAATATCCACGCCGACATGGACGGCGGTGGAAGATATGCTGCGCTCTCCGCCCTCCAGACGCTGATACTGTCTGAGGGTAATCCCGCAGGCATCCGCCACCTGGGTTTGGGTCAGTCCCTTTGCCAAACGTGACTGCCGCACCTTGTCCTGCGGCATCATGATTTTTTCCATGCCGTTTCTCCTCTGCGGTATTTCTGCTCTATATTATATGACATATTGGTCGTAAAGTCAATCCGGCTATGTAAAAAGCCGACCGGTTTTCGTAATGAAAGCCAATCGGCTTGTGGAAATCAGCGTTCCCGGTCGGTATTTTTCCTTTCGGGAGCGCCGTCACCCTCATCCGGCTCACCGTCGATAACGGAGCGGTCTTTCTGATCCATGTTGAGCAGGATGTTCAGCTCTTTCAAGCGGGCAGTCTTTTGGTCCAGCTCATCCTCTCTGGAAAAGGGAGCCTCCATCTCAGCGCGGGCGTTTTCAAGCTGGACTTTTGTGTTTTCCAGTTCCTCGCGGACAGTGCCCAGCTTATCCGCAAAGCTGTCCAGCGCGTTATCCATGCGGGTGATATTGCCGAACACATCCGCGCCTAAAACAACGGCGTGGGAGAGCGTCCCCTTCATGGTCATGCGGTATTCGTTGCTGGAGCCGTCATAGGCAAGGACAAGAGAAAAGCCCCGGTACTGTCCCAAAAAGACAGCGTCGGAGCCGGTCATTTTCGTGCAGGCGTCAAGGATTGCCTTGCCCGCGCTTTCCTTTTCGCTGTGGGCGGTGCCGAGGATTTCCATGCCGGGGAAGCTGTCGGGCAGCTTTGGGTGTTCTGCAACGAGCTGAATGTCCTGCTCGTAGCCTGCGGCCCGTTCCGTCAGCCGGGTAATAGCTTCGGGATACTTGCGCAGCGCCATTTCCTCCAGCGCGTATTTCTGGCTCAGATGGTTGGCTTTGAGCATATTCAGCTTGCCCACCTCCATATCCAGATTGCACTTTTCGATGATGAGGGGATTGCCGGTGGCCAGCGCCTTGATTTCCGCATAGTTCAGTGCCGTTTCGTCCACATCATCGGCGGCGCGCAGAGGGGTCTTGCTGGTCATAATCTGCGCGATGAACTTCTGCTTGTTCTCGACAAGCTGGTATAAATAGGCGTCGAAGGTGTTCTCCGTGACATAACGGAAGATTTCCACCTCCGGGTTGCCGTTTCCCTGTCGGACAATTCTGCCCAAACGCTGCGCCAGGTCGGAGGGCCGCCAGGGGCAATCCAAATCATGGAGGGCAATCAATTTGTCCTGGACGTTGGTGCCCGCACCCATTTTCTGTGTGCTGCCCATGAGGACGCGCACCTGCCCGGAGCGCACCTTGCCGAACAGCTCCTTTTTCCTCGCTTCGGTGTTGGCCTCATGGATATAGGCGATTTCTTCGTCCGGGACGCCCTTTTCCATGAGCTTCTTTTTCAGGTCGTCGTAGACGTTGAAAGAGCCGTCGCCCTTTGGCGTACTGAGGTCGCAGAACACAAGCTGGGCACTGCGCTGTTCCTTTGTTTCCTCCCAAATACGGGCAATATTCCGGGCGCATACCGAGGTCTTGTTGTTCTCATCGTCCGGCGCAAGGGGATTCATCAGGCGCATATCCAGAGCCAGTTTGCGCCCGTCGTTGGTGATCTTCAGCATATTATCGACGCTGGGATCAACCTTGCGGTCGCGGCTTGCCTCGGCGCGCTCGGCAAGCCCTTTAATCATTTCCTGCTGAAGCTCTGTCGGCTTGATGACTTCGGTGTGAAAATTCGCTTTCGGAACGGGCAAATCCAGCATATCCGCCGTTTGGATGTCGGCGGCCTCCTTGAAGGTCGCCATCAGCTCCGGCAGATTGTAGAACTTTGCGAACCTCGTTTTCGCCCGGTAGCCCGACCCCTCCGGGGAAAGCTCGATGGCCGTGACGGTTTCGCCGAAGTTGGCCGCCCACTCGTCAAAGTGGGTCAGCCCCATTTCCTGCAAGGTGCGGTACTGCAAATACCGCTGGATGGTGTATAGCTCCACCATCGAATTGCTGATGGGGGTGCCCGTGGCAAAGATTGTGCCGCGTCCGTCCGTAATCTCGTCCAGATATTGACATTTCATAAACAGGTCACTGGATTTCTGTGCCTCGGTCTGCGCCACGCCGCCCACATTCCGCATTTTCGTCATTAAAAAGAGGTTCTTGAAATAATGGCTCTCATCAATGAATATGCGGTCAACGCCCAATTCCTCAAAGGTGACGAGGTTGTCTTTCCTCGATTGGTCGTTGAGCTTTGCAAGGCGCAGCTCAAGGGATTTCTTGGTTTTCTCCATCTGCTTGATGGTGTAGCGTTCCGCTTTGGCCGACTTTGCCTCCTGTATGCCAAAGAGCAGCTCATCAATCTGCCGCCCCAAAATGGCCTCCTGCCGTTCCTTTGACATGGGGATTTTCTCAAACTGGCTGTGCCCGATGATGATGGCGTCGTAGTCGCCGGTGGCAATGCGCCCGCAGAATTTCTTGCGGTTCTTGGTTTCAAAGTCCTTTTTGGTCGCCACAAGGATGTTGGCGGAGGGGTAAAGCTGGAGCCACTCCGCCGCCCATTGCTCCGTGATGTGGTTCGGCACCACGATCAGCGACTTGCTGCACAGCCCCAGCCGCTTACTCTCCATCGCAGCGGCCACCATTTCGTAGGTTTTCCCGGCCCCCACTTCGTGTGCAAGCAGAGTGTTCCCGCCGTACATGATGTGGGCGATGGCGTTAATCTGATGGGGCCGGAGGACGATTTCCGGGTTCATACCGGAGAAGCGGATGTGCTGCCCATCGTACTCGCGGGGCCGGATACTGTTGAAGGTTTCGTTGTACAGCTTGCAGAGCGCCTCGCGCCGGTCGATGTCCCGCCAGAGCCATTCCGCGAACTTGGATTTTATCAGCTCCTGCCTGTCCTGGGCGATAGCGGTTTCCTTTTTATTCAGCACCCGCTTTTCGTTTCCGTTCTCAATGACCGTATCAAAGATACGCACATCCTTGAGATTCAAGGTCTGCTCGAATATCTGATAGGCGCTGATCCGCTTGGTGCCATAGGTGGTGACGGCCTTGATATTGCTGTAATCGGCGTTTTTCTCGGTGACGTTCCACTCGCCGGTGCATTTGGAATAGAGGACGCTCATGCGGCGGCGGGCGTTCCCGCCTGTGCCGACCAGTTCAAATAGGAACTGCCGGTAAATTTCAGGCGGTATCCACGTCGCGCCGATACGGACGCCGATCTCACCGGCGGTCAAATCCACCGGCTGGACAGCCGTGAGCGCGGAGATGTTCTGCCCGATCAGGCTCTTTTTTTCGGCTGGCAAGAATTCATGGAGCGCCTTTGCCATTTGCAGCTTCTGGCGCACGTTGCCGGAAAGGTACTCGTCGGCGGTGACAAGGGGAAACCGGCTGAGGTCTGTAAAAGCCTCCGGGATAAGGCCGGGGTCTGCGGCGCAGTCGATGTCGCGGAAGATCACGCCGTCAAGTTCTGTTTCCAGTTTCTCCGCCGTCTTGCCGGACAGGGCGGACATATATTCCATATCCACCCGCGCCTTTTCGGAAATGGAAACGGCAAGGGCTTCACTGGCGGTGTCCACACTGGTGACGGGCACATGGGGCTTGATCGTCCGTTTGCTGAACATATCCGCCTTGCGCTTGAAGTTGTTTTCTTCGTCCAGTACCTCTAATGAGCAGAGCAGGCAGTAACTCGCATCTTCACAAAAGGCCAGATTATTGCCCCGCGTAAACAGGCGGTCGTACTTTTTCACATAGGCGTCATATAGGCGGTTGAGTTTGTCCTGTTCTCTCTTGATGGCCGATTCCGGGAAGTCCAGGGTTTGGAACTCGATCAGCTTTCGCACACAGTCCCGCAGGGCGATCATGCCCCGGATACGGTTTTCGGCGGTGACGGACATCTCCACCGGGTGCATGACTGAGTTTTCCCGGAAATAGATTTTCCCATCTACAATGGTATAGCTGAAATTGCGCACGTCCGGGTCGGCGGGGATGGAGTGATCTTCTTCCTCGTCCTCCAGTTCCTCTACCTCATAAGCGGTGATCTCCGCGTGGAGATTGCTGACGGCTTCCTGTAGCTGTCCGGCAAGGTCGGCGTTCTCATAGGCTTTGCAGGCGCTGTCCATGCCGAACCGGGTGGATTCCATCTTCATCTCGCCTAAAATCATGTCCGGGTGCTGCACAAAGTAGCTGTTCATGCGGATTCCATTCTCATCGGTGTCTAAATGCACCCACTCAGGCTCAATATCCACCATGCGGTCGCGCTTTTGCAGAAAGATGATGTCGCTGGTAACTTCGGTTCCGGCGTTGCGCTTGAAGGCGTTGTCGGGCAGGCGGATTGCACCGATGAGGTCGGCCCGCTGCGCCAGATACTTGCGGACAGAAGAATTTTCCTTGTCCATCGTGCCCTTTGAGGTGATAAACGCCACAATGCCGCCCGGCCTGACTTTATCGAGGGTTTTTCCAAAAAAGTAATCGTGGATCAGCCAGTGGTTTTTATCGTACCGCCTATCCAGCACCTTGAAGTCGCCGAAGGGCACATTGCCCACGGCCACGTCGAAGAAGCTGTCGGGCATATCCACCTTTTCAAAGCCCTCCACAGCGATACTGCTGTTCTGATAGAGCTGCTGCGCGATACGCCCGGAAATGCTGTCGATTTCGACGCCGTAGATTTTGCTGTCTGCCATACTGTTTGGCAGGCTCCCGATGAAGTTACCAATTCCGCAGGCAGGCTCCAGAATGTTTCCGCGCTGAAACCCCATCTGTGAAAGCGCCTGATACATGGCGTTTGTGATAACGGGAGAGGTGTAAAATGCGGTGAGACTGCTGGCTCTGGCGGCGGCATATTCATCCTCGTCCAGCAGGGATTTCAATTCTTGGTAGTGGCTGTTCTGTTCTTCAAAGCAGTCGGAGAGGCCGCCCCAGCCTACATAACGGGACAGGGTGATCTGCTCATCCGGCGTTGCCAGCCTACCGGAGCCCGGCTGGCTGTCCTCGTATTCAATTTGCTTTAGCAGACGGATGGCGGCGGTATTGGCGGCGAATTTCTCACCGGGCGTTCCGCGGCCCAGCTCGTTATCGGTGATGTGGAAATTGTGCCGCTGCTCTATCTCCGGGTGGAGGGTGGTAAAGCGGATACGCTCCCGCTTGGGCTTTGGTGGGGCAAGCGCGGCTTCTGTTTCTTTTTGGGCCGGTAATTCGTCCTCAATGTCCGAGAGGTCAGGCTCCGATTCCTCGTTCAAAAGCTCGTCCTCGATATAGTCCGCGATGTCCTGATTGTTGCCCTTGCCTCCATGAGCGGCATACTCGCTGATGCCGGTGTCGATTAGCTCATCGGAAACAGCATAGCCCGCCTCGTCCAGAAAACCGGCAATTTCCTCCCGCTGTGCCTGCTGGCCGGAGCTTTCTTCCGACAGCTCCTGAAGGCGCTCCATGAAAAGCTCCAAATCGACCGCGATTTCTTCCTCCGGGTCGCTTTCATCCAGAAAGGTCTGGAGCGTATCCAGAATGACGCGGCGCTGGCCGGAATCGTGAAGCTGCTGCTCCAGACCGGCAATCGCGTCCTCATCGCTTTCACCCAGCCCCATATTGTCCCGGTAGCCGTAGGGGTCGTACTCCTGATAGAAGCGGAGAAGTTCAGACGCAAGGCCGGAGAACGGGCCGGTTTCTTTTTTAGCGGGTAAATCTTCCGGGATGGCGGCGGCAGGCGGCTCCTTTTTCTCGCCGAACAGGGAGAAGGCACCGTCGCGGTAGGCGCTCAGATTTTCAAAGCCCGCTTTTCTGGAAGTATAATAACGGTCATCCTGCTGGGTTCCCTCCCACACGGGGAGCATCATCTGATAGATTTCCTCGACCTTCGCCGGGTCGTCAAGCTGCGGTTCGATGAGCTTGATACCGTCCGAATACTCAAAGCCATAGGGGAACGGGCGCGGCTGCTCCTGCGGCACATTGTAGAAGAAGCTGTAAATGTTTCTTGCAAGCTGCCCTTTTTCATAGGTGGGAATATACGCAACTTCCTGCTCGGTCAGATAGCGGTCTTGCCGGATCAACTCACTGATTCGCTTTTCCACCTTGCTCCAGGACAGCAGGATTTTATCGTAAGGTTCAAACAGTCTGTTTTCCCGGCAGTAGGAAATCCCCTTGGTGTCGTGGTTTTCGTTAAATCCCAATCTTCCAAAACCGCCGATACCGTAATCGTGTTTGAGAAAATCCGCTCTTTCTTTTGCGGTGTGTTCCTCAAGAAAATAGGAGTAGATACGCAGCTTGTTGTCCTGCACATGATTACCGCCAGCCAGCAGCTTGTCAATCTCATCATCGGTGATAAACTGCTTCGGCGCGGTTTCAAAATTTTCCTGTACGGTGAAGCTCACCGGTTCGCGCTGCAAGCCCCGCAGACTACGGAGCAGCTCCTTTGGCCTGTGAAAGCGGAAACGCAGCAGTTCACGATTCTGTTCGTATGCCGCAAGAAAAGTGGTCATGTCTGAGGCCAGACCTTCCGCAACTGCGGCGTCATCCAGTTTGTCGGTAAGCTGTTTGGTCATATCGGGGTAGCCAAGCCGCGCGTTATGAATCTCCTGCACAGCAGACAGAAAACCTGCTTCGCGGGCAGCTTCTGCAAAATCTCCCGTCATATAAAGCAGCTTTTCTGCAATCACCTTTTTCTCCACGGCATCGGCGCGGTCAAGAACCGACTGAGGCGCATACCGCCCCAAATCCAGCAGTTCCCGGATTCGCTTTGCCGCGTCCTCCCAGGAAAGGAGCATCGCCTGGCTGCCGGTCGCTGTCCTGCCTTCGGATAGGTGAAGTCCGGCTTCGTCAAACCAGAGGGAAATCAGACGGCTGCCGAGATAAAACCCTTTGCCGTCCTGCCCGTATTCCTCTTTCAGAAAAGCCGCGTTTCGCTCCAGGGGATAATCCTTTGAGAAGAACGAGCAGACACGCTCCAAACAATCCGGCTCGTTGCCCCCAAGACAAAGCGCCGTGTCGATAACCTGCTGGGAAATCTCAAACCCTCTGAACAGGTAAACCTGTTCCGGCGCGTCAGCGGCGGTATTGAAGCCCGCAAAATCAAAAAGGGACATCTGCTGGCTTTCCTGTGATTTCAAAGCCTTGATGTCCGTGTTGATGGCGTATTCTTTTTTGCCGATGAGCTGCGCGGTCAGACCGGCCACGACGCCCCATGAAAAAACGGATTCACTTGTGCGGGAGAGGTATGCGCCCTCCCACATCAGAAGCCCGTCCTCCTGCGGCTTATACCCGATGCGCACATCGCCCACCAAAATCTCGGTGTAGCGGTCTTGATAAGCGGTTTTGAGGTAGTCGGCGCGCTCCGTTTCTTCCGGATGGATAGAGAAGAACAGCTCGATCTGCTGCTTTTTGTATTTGAGGTCGTCGTCCTTATTTGAAATGACGGCCATAATCAGCTTCTCATCCAAAAACGCAGGAAGCTCATCACCTCCTGCGTTTTCTGTGGTATTTAGCTGTAAATCAGTTCGTTCAGAATCACTTCCTCCGCCGAGTGCCGGAGGTTGTTCATCAGGCCGACCCATTTCATCTGCTCGTCCGCCTTCATCTGCTCCGTCACGCCCTCGGCCTTCGCCATCTCCTTTGTCAACTGCTCCAGCCGGGTGAGCGCCGTCTGCTCGATCTCCATCAGGTGCGCGTTCAGCTTTCCGCTGGTCAGCAGGTTCGTGTAGGCGATCCTGCGGTTCTCCTTCAGGAACTTCCGGCGCAGCAAGGCGTATTTCCCAAGGCTGATTTCCGGCTCCTGCGGGGGCAGAAGGTTCGGAAGATTGTAATCTCCCTGTTTCGTGTAGCTCAGTGCCATATTCAAAACTCCTTTCAGACTGCTTATTGTTCTTTTCACCTACAGGGTACTCGCTTTCTTTTGAGTTTGCAAATGTGCGATTTTCTTTTTTAGCCTGTCTTTGCAGATTTTGAACCGTGCGGGAAATTTCCGAAAGTCCCATCTGCGCAATATCGCCGGTGGCCGTGCCGAGGGCATTGAGCGTTTCCGGCGTGTTGAAGTCCAAAACATCCCGGAAGTCCTCGTCGGTAAAGTATTCCCCGGCGTCGATGCCGCACCGTGTCAGCAGCATATACGCCACGCTGTTTTGAAGCGCCTTTTTGTAGAGAACTTCGGTATTAAAATCGTCCAGTTCCTCTAAAAAGCTGTTCTCCTTGCAGTAGCGCAGCTCTGAGAGGTAATCGGGCATATTGTCCTCCACGGCGTTCTGTGCCGCAGAGATGAGCGCCGCCGCAAAATCCGATTTGTCGGCCAGCTCGCCGAAGCTGTTTTCCAGTGATTCTATAATTTCAGCTTCCTGTTCAGGCCGCATGTCCCAAATGGGAACGGGCCGAGAGAAACGGCTCTCATGGGTGTCGCTTACATCGAAGAAGTGCTTTAACCGGCTCCTGCCGGTGTACTCTTTATCGAACACGGCAATGCCGGTCGCGCCCTTGTTGACCCAGCGCCCGAATTTCCTGTTCCAGTCCTCCAGCTCCAGAACAGCAATGGCATCGGGGCGCTGGGCATAAACCAAAAGCTGCTCGTCAAAGGACAGCCTGTAATTCCGGCAGGCGGAGGACAAAAACCGCTGCCATGCTCCGGGAGCCGTCACGCTTTTTTGAGTGCGCTGATACAGCTCCGTTATCAACTCATATTTTCGTGCCATTCGCAAAACCTCCTATCTCGCGTAATCCTTATGCTTTGCCTTTTCAGGCGGATGCTTCTCCATATATTCCTTGACGGTACAATCCACGCCCTCGTAATTCCAGTCTTTTTCCGGGTCAATCTCCCGATAGGCATTATTATTTCTTTGGCTTTTCTCCAGTCGGAGGGGTTTATTGGAAATGAGCGTTCCCCAATGATTGACCATAATCCAGTTTGCAATCTGCACCGGATCGCCCTGCTGCTCATCGTCGTGCCGCACCTCATACAGATACAGTCCCTTTGGCACGGTATCCCGGTCAATTCGGAGGCAGGAAAACAGCATGGGCTTCCCTAAAACGGTTACTTCCTCAAAGACTTCATTCATGGCATTCTCTCGGGCCATAATCACACCTACCTTTCCATTGCGGCCTGCCGCTGCCGGGGGATGTCAAAGCCGTAAACGGCGGCGATCTCATCCCCCAGCCGCCTTGTGATACGGGTGATGTCCCCACGGGTGGCCCTGCCCTCGTAGAGCTTGTTTTTAAGAGTGTCAATCTGCCAATCTGAAACGCCGTCCTTATAGACCCGGTACAAATAATGGTTTGTGCCGTCATGGTGGATGGCGTCGCAGCGCAGGTCGCCCAGCTTATCCACATACCACGTCGAATAGTCCGTATCGGCGCAGAGGCAGTCGCGGATATTGCCGCTTTCGATTTCCTTGTAGCCGGTATGCCGACCGTTCCACAGCCCCAAATCGCCGACGATGAGGATAGGGCGGGAAAGCTGAATATTGAGGTTCATGCGCTCGTCGCCCAGATAATCGCCGTTGATGTCATACATCAGGGCGACACGCTCATCCTCGGATAAATCGGGGTACTCCGCCTCTAAATCATCCTTCCAATCCGCATAGTCGAGAGCGTAGTTGCTCCATATAACGTGCCGGTCCTCTGTCATCTCGCGTCACCCCGGTCTTTCCTTTTAGCGGGTTTCACCGGCTGGCCGTCCTCGTCGTAATTCTTCGGGTCGGCGGCGGGGGTGTGCCAGCCGAACAGGGAGCCTGCCAGCATAGCGGCCTCCTGCGCCTTGGTAACGCCCAGCTTCCCATTCACTTCATCAACAAGCCGCCGCATATCCGCTTTATTTGTAAAGTTGAAGTCTGTGGGGTTATAGCCTTGCTCGCCCTGACGAATGATAATGATTTCTCCGCTGCTCGGCATAATACCGTAACATTTTTCGGGCAGAGAGGAACGCATGGGGATGACCGTATTGCCGTTGCGCTCCATGATTTCGGCAAACTGGCAGATGTGATACAGCTCGCTGCCCACCTCCACATGACATTCGTCAATATACCGGCAGGCCCGGTCAGCCTTTTCACCGTCTGAAAATGTGATTTGAATGTGGTCGCCGTCCGGGATGCGGAACAGCTCCTTGTAGTCCGGTGTGATAAATCGGATACCCTGCCGCGCCTTTTCGATATTCCGGTCAAGCCACTTCGATTCATAAGGGAAAACATAGAAATTGTAATCGCCCGCATTGGGATTGCAGCGGATGAGGCAGGCGTAGTTTTCCGTGTCCGCGCGAAAGCCGTACTCCTTGCAGTAGTTCCCCTCAAAGGCGCTTTCAGGATAGCCGCCGCAGTAGGAAATCATGTTGCTGCGGTCTTTCAGAATGCCGATCTCATCTCGCAGAGAATTGATGGCCTCATCGAACACCGCCTTGAATTCTGTGGTGTTGCGGCTTTTATTGTGGTCAAACCATGTGCTGTAAAATTCCTTGCCGTTAGTGGCAAAATCCCCGCGCAGATAGCCGATCCCGCCACACTGCATCATGAGCTGCTGGCTTTGGGAATAGCTGTATTTCCGTTCCTCCGGGGTCATAGGTCTGATATTCATCATCGTTCACGCTCCTTATTCTTCGATTTTTGCTCTTGCTGCCTTTGCAGGCGCAGCTCATTCCCCGCGCGGTCAAGCAAATCCTTTTCCGCCGCCCTGCGGTCGGATAAATAATGGCCCCAAAAGTAATTGTCGCCGTCCTTGCATTGCCAAGTTACATACATCGTGCCAAGGCTGGTGCTGTTAGCGCCGATTACAAACTCCGAATCCCCGATAAAAACGGAATCGGTGATGACATAGCCCGCGTTGATTCTCTCGCTCATTATCGCGCGCCCCTCTCTGCCGGTTTTTTGCTCTTTTGGGCCTGTTCCGCTTGAATAACCGCAAGACGTTCCTTCGCCCAATCGGGCAAATGCGCTGTCTTTATCTCGCCTTGAATGTCGTAACGCTCCCAGCGGGTGTCCTCGCCGGTGTACAGGTTTTTGCAGAAGCAGGCCGTCCCCCGGCTGTTGGCTCTTGCGCCGCTGCCGCCCGTGATATAGATGAGCTGATGTTCGGCGCTCTGATATTCGGGGTGAAGCGTGGACAGCTTTACGGCCACGATTTTTCCCTCAATGCTCTGAGCGTAGTCATTGGGGCTGCACATCTCGGCGGTGATTCTCTTTCTTGGCACCTCTGTCTGCGCCCATTCCGCCCGAACCTTGTCGCACTGCTCCTTTATCCTTTGGGAAAACAGCTCCACGATCTCCACATAATCGTCGCCGGTGACACATTCCTCGTATCGCTCTTTGATAAAGCCGAACAGGAATTGCTTTCCATAGAAGGCGCAGAAATAGGGTCTTTCCGCTTTCTCATCCACGCCGAAAACGACCTCCCTGCCGCCGATGCGGATAGCCTGGGTGATCTCATAGTTTTCGGCCATGCGCTTTTCATCGCTCATCTCTGATTCCCTCGCTTTCCTTTGCCGCCCGCAAAATGTCCTTGATGATCTGAGCCTGATTGTGGTGATTGTGTTC
>JAQWCP010000321.1 GCA_028705905.1 Oscillospiraceae bacterium | reverse complement strand
GAGCTGATCAACCGAAAAGAACTTTATCTCATCCGAAAGAAACCCGCTGCGCCCAGGGCGAAGCCACGTACGTAACGCAGGCGGTACGACGGGCAAATTTCATCCCGGACTTTTTCAGCAGAATCAAGATTTGACAATACGGCGTGTTCCTGTCGCCGAATCTCTGCGGCTAACAACGAATCCCCTGCCTGACATACACGAAGACGCCTGATCTGCTGGCTGACCGCGGAGCCGGTTCCCATATTCATTAGCTTGCCGATCTCCCGCTGATTCATTGCCGTGTATTTAACCAAAAGACTCGCTGCTACTGCGCGGGCTACCTGCTTATAATCCCGCATGCAAAGCTCTGCGCGGGTCAACCCATATTGTTTCCCGACCAGTGTGAGGATGGCGCTCGGCGTCATTGTCAAACAAGCGTCGTCGCTCCACCCCACGCAACGTCACATGATAGATCGCTCCTTCAAAATGAATCCGAAGTTTTCTTGCCATAACGTACCCACCCATACGCCCAATACGTGCTCACGGCAAGCATTCTTTGTCATATCTTAAGGGCTGACCCTGGATGATTGATGGAGCAAACACCCGCTGTCTGGTAGTTTCCAGACAACATGAGCTTTGCTCGTGTTGTTATGGCCAGTAGTTGTGTCCGCCAAGATTCGACTGCTGGCCGCTTTTCTGTTTTGCAAAATCACGTCAACGACAAATTTTAATTATTTGACATGCCATAACGTTATAAGTATTGTTTATAACTATGCAAGCGAAATCCGCACTAATTACAACTCTGCCATATACTGGGGTCATGAAAACAGGACGCCCAGCGAAAACAAAGAGAACAGCCTTTGGTGAACGGCTGCATGATTTACGTGAAGCAGCCGGACTGTCACAACAGCAGGTTGCCGATGCTTTAGGGATTTCACAACCTGCCTATGCCCTGTGGGAAAGGCGGGATGTTGCTGTACGAATCGAAAAACTTCAAAAACTTGCCGCTGTCCTGGGAACAACAACCGAGGTACTTCTACAGGATAATAAAACAGCTAAACGTCGCGGTGGTCCACGCGGAAGAGCATTACGAATATTTGAACAGGTCTCTCAGCAACCACGCACTAAACAACAGCAGATTCTTGATGTTGTTGACGCTCTGTTAAAGGCTTAATTTACCCTCATCATCCCCCCGGTTACGCGCGCCCCCCTTCTTCTCCCGCGAGATGAGTTTCCAATGGTTGGAAACTTTTCATTCCATTTTTCCAATCATTGGAAATTTTGAAGCCGGTTTTTCCAATCGTTGGAAAAATTTCGCGGCAGTTTTCCAAACGTTGGAAACTTTTTTGAACGATTTTCCAGACATTGGAAATGTGTCGGAACGACACGTTTTTCTTTTGGCCGCTGGTTAAGGGGTTCCGACAACAGGAGGAACACCTTGACCAGTGGAAACGCGCGGCCTTTCAACCTCAGCCTTGATCACGAATCGTTTTCCGCGCGTAATGCGACCGCCGCAAAACCCAGGCAAAACAGCTTTGTTTTTCAAGCCCCCACCTTCTGCAACAGGCTTGGAAAACAAAGCGGTTCATTTATTACCGCCGGAGGCAAATCCGATGAGCGGAGCATGAGCAGGAAATGTGACATTCCCGCCCACAAGCGGGATGGCGCATTTTCTGCGCGGAGCGTCGGGGTTGGCGTGGCATGTGCGCAGGCAGATGCCAGGACAACTATGGGGATGGGGTGAATGACGCAACACGATGTGACCAGCGGGAACATGGTGTTGCGGCAGAGGGGAAACGGGTTTAGGGGTTTCCCCTTTTAAGGCCGTAGGCCGCTTTGCAGGGGGGCGCGGAGTGTTTGCGGCGGGCGTTGAATCACCCTTCCGCGTTGGTTCACCCACGGCCAGCGACAAGGTGGCATAATGATAATTATGTCACAGCCCGAAGGGTTGCCGGAAGGTCAAAAAGTGTGCTGACGGCAGGAAGCGGACTTTTTGGCCTGTAGGCAACACGGGGTGCGCCTGAAAGGGCAACGTTGCATAATGCGCATTATGCGATGATGCCCGGTTCCGGCTGCGCGATAGTGCAGGCGGATTCAGGCGCGTCCCGTGCGGCTTGTCGCGGTATCATCACCCATCAACACCGATTCACCCACGAGCCGCAATAAGCGTAGCGCCCCCCAGCGGAAGACTTCCTGCTCCTGTATTCAGGTGCAGGAGGTCTGGAGCGTTGATCGAGCGATCCCGCCCAACAGGCGGGAGAGCGAGTCCGACCCGCAGGTGTTGGCGGTTTTTGTGCCTCGACCAACGGGAGACGCACAAAAAGTGCCAGCACCGGAGGGATATACCACCGTTGATTCTTCGCGGCGGTGAGCAGTACCCCACCGCGAGCAGTTGGCGGGATGCCTGCTATCGCAGGCAGCATGCAAACTGCGGTGCATCTGTATTTTTCGAGCACGCCGCCAGGCGTGCGAGGCCAAAGGAATCGCCGCCGCAGAGGGGGGACAGATTGTAAAACAACCGGCGCAGAGCTTGTCCTGCGTAGCCTTGGGCGAAGCAGGAAGGGGGGGGGTAGATATGAAATTCATTTCGTATCCAATGCGATTAAAAAATGGGCCGCGCAACGGGTGGAAATGAATATGAAATCATAGCCGACAAACAGAAATCACTCACTCGGTATCTGACTCAAATGTAGAACTGAAAATTGTAGTTTAAAGTTTCGCGTGGGGATTAAGAAGGCGTTCCATGCCGGAAGTCGCTATCGTTGGTGGTCTTTGAGGAGAAAAACCAAAGAAGGAGACCCCGACATGGAACAGGACAAGACTACAACAGATTCACGAAAGAGCAAGCACTTGAACTTTGG
>JAQWCP010000320.1 GCA_028705905.1 Oscillospiraceae bacterium | reverse complement strand
AATAGCCTCGATTTCCTCTTTCGTAAACTCTCTGACTGAAATACCGGCAAGCGCTTCTCTCCGTGCTTCTTCATTTTCTTCAAGCATTCCTTCAATTTCTTCCGGGGAATGAGTCCCCAACGTTAATAGAACACGTATATTTTCTCTTTGAGTAAACGCTATATATCCTAAAGCGATAACTAATACTGATAAAATGATTGATATTACTTTGGTTGAGCGTTTCAAAAAACTACCTCCTATTTTATACAGGACTCAAAGTGGAAGGGACTCTTCTAGTATTTGATTGCAAGCATCTCCTCCCGTTATGATCTATTTCTTTTAAAAATCTGCTTCCAAGCCTCTTTTCAATCATTTTGCAAGCATATTCCAAGTTTGGTGGTCGATCAAGCATGTTGTGACAGTCTGAACCCAACAAGTGAACCGTCCCATTGCGAATCATTTTTAAAACAAGGCGTCTGCATTCCTTTTGTATGATTGACTCTGCATTTGCTTGAACGAAAACATCTAAATTCAACAGTTCATCAATTCTATTGGTTTTATGTTGATATGGGAAAAATTTTTCAATGTGAGCGATGATTGGAGTGATCCCACGCGTTGTGAGCCCCTGCACCTCTTTGATAATAAGCGATGACCAGCAGCAAAACGGCATTTCCAACAATAAACATTTCGTATTTTCAATACACAAGCGGGAGATATCCTTCTCCCTGCTTATTCCGGTGAAAAATGCAACCTCTGCACCCAATAAAATGTTTGGCAGTGCATCAGTGCCATTGATATTCGACAGGAGCAAACGGTACGCTTCTTCACGTTTTTTTAAAAAAGCATCAATTGATTCATGCTCAACGTAGTAGTGCGATGTGGAAATCATGGTGTCGATCCCCATGTTGTAAGATAGGTTGAGCATTTGTAATGACTCATTCACATCATTGCTTCCATCGTCCATTTGGGGCAAAATATGAGAATGAAAATCTATCATAGCAATCTCCAAATTCTCTATTTATCCATTGGCGTGTTTTCATACAACAAATATTTTCAATATCATTGTGATCGCTAGGTTCCGTAGTTGCCATAGTCGCCATATTTGCTGTATTTACCGTATTTCCCGGTAATTCTGGATTTCACTTGAACGCCATTCAGAACAATTCCGATAACATTTGCGCCAGTAAGTTCCAATTGGCTGATAGCTTTAACAATGCTCTCGCGTTTTGTACTGGAAGCTCTTACCACAAGTATCAGACCAGACATAAACTTAGACACAATAGATGTGTCGGCCACTAAGTTAATGGGGGGCAAATCTATAAATATGTAATCATAGTGCTGCTTTAGCTGGTTTATGAGCTTGTCCATATTATCAGAAGCCAACAGCTCCGATGGGTTGGGAGGGATATCACCGGAAAGAATTACGTCCAGCCCATATAACTCAGTTTTTTTAATTGCTTCCGTATACTTGTTCATTCCAACAAGAATATTGCTTACACCGGGGATTGCATCTAAACCCATCAGACTGGATTGTCTGGGCAAGCGCAAATCGCAGTCCATCAAAAGGACGCGAGCATCGGTTTGAGCAAACGCTATGGCAAGGTTCAAGCAGTTGATGCTTTTTCCCTCCATACTCTGAGCACTTGAAACGCCGATCACCTTGCACCCTTCTGAAGGAATGGAAAACATGACATTTGTTCGAAGCGTTTTATATTCTTCTTTGATAAAGAAAGGGGTAGTTTCATTTAGAATGAAACTTTTATCACGCAAAGTAGAAAATTTACTCTGTCTTTTTTCTGGAGAAGCACGAACAATCTTGCCCATTATTTTGCACTCCTTCTACCGTAATAGGTATTGCGTTTGTTACCTTGGCTTGCTTGATTGAAATCAGAAAAAATTCCAAGGATAGGAAGCGTGCAACATTGCTTTATATCATCCTCATCATAAATGGTTGTATCGAACATATGGAGCAAAACGACCACCATGCAAGAGATGATAAATCCCAGAAAACAGCCAATTACAACATTTTTCTTCATATTGGGGGCAATGGGGACAGGATCAACCTTAGCCCTGTCAACGATTTTAACAGAGCTTCCTTCCACTATTTCGGAGATTTTATTGGGTGCAATATCTGCAACAAGATTTGCAATTACGGCACATTCTTCAGGGGAAGGCCCCTGAATGGAAACCTCAAAAACTTCAGTCCCATTCACAGATTTTGCACTCAACATTTCTCTGATTTGACCTGTGGCGTAATCATATTCAGTATTTTTAATGATTTCATCAATCACAGAATTAGATTCAATGATTGTTATGTATGTATCAACAAGTGATTTTGCTGCGGATACGTCGCTGGACGTCAAAGAACTTGCCGATTCGGTTTTATTATTTACGTAAAGGCGAATTTTTGCCTCATATTGTGGAGTTGTTGCAAACTTTGTAATGAAAAAAGCCGCAACCCCAAATACAAGGGTGCTAATTAAGACGATCCAAATTCTTTCCCAAATGCATACAAATAGCTCTTTTATGCTGATTTCGATGTAATCTTCCGACACTTCATTTATCCTCCAGATAATCGATTTAAGATGAAATGCATTTCCTATCATTTCAATATGTTACATTAAATGCCAATCGTCAGTTATTAACTATAGCAGAATTTAACACTTTAATCAAGTGTTTCGCTATTTTTGTTTCGCTATTTTAAGGACAATATTAGATATCGATTTGTAATCATTAAAAAAACGGACTTTCCCAACTTGGGAAAGTCCGTTTCAAGTTATGCAGTATTGTGCAGTTATGATAAGTTTGCTTTGGCGGTTTCCGCCAATGCGGTAAATGCGGCGGGATCGCTGATGGCGAGCT
>JAQWCP010000319.1 GCA_028705905.1 Oscillospiraceae bacterium | reverse complement strand
GGCATCATCGGCGCCAATGGCGCCGGAAAATCCACCTTTTTGAAAATCCTCTCCGGAGAGATTGAGCCGACATCAGGCCATGTGGAAATCCAACCAAAAACCAGAATGTCTGTTCTGAAGCAAAATCAGAATATGTATGACAATTACCGGGTATTAGATGCCGTCATCGTGGGGAGTCCTCGTTTATTTGCATGTGGACAAGAGCGAGAGGCCCTTTATCTGAAAGAAGACTTTTCGGAAGAAGATGGCATGAAAGCCGCAGAATTAGAGGAGGAGTTTTCGGAATTGGGCGGCTGGGAAGCAGAATCCAATGCCTCTCAACTTTTGCAGGGACTTGGCATCCCTGTCTCATTTCATGAAAATCAGATGTCAGAACTGGATGGCCGCCAAAAAGTGAAGGTTCTGTTGGCCCAGGCGTTATTCGGCCACCCAGATATCATCTTGCTAGACGAGCCTACCAACAACTTGGACATCGCTTCCGTTACCTGGTTGGAGGATTTCTTGCTGGATTATACCGGAACTGTTCTGGTGGTTTCACACGACCGGTATTTTCTCAACAATGTCTGCACCCATATTGTTGATATTGATTTCGCAAAAATTAAGCTATATGCTGGCAATTACGACTTTTGGTATGAATCCAGCCAGCTCATGCAACGGCTGGTCCGAGATCAGAACAAAAAAGCGGAACAAAAAGCAAAGGAACTCACCGAGTTTATTACGCGATTCTCTGCCAATAAATCCAAATCACGCCAGGCCACCAGCAGGAAAAAACTCTTGGAGAAGCTAACCATCGAAGAAATGCCCGCATCTTCCCGGCGGTATCCGTGGGTCGGATTTCACCAGGATCGAGAAGTCGGGAAAGACATTCTTTTTGTCGAACACATTTCCAAAACAATAGACGGTGTCCTGGTATTGGACGACATTTCATTTGCTGTGAACCATAACGATAAAATTGCAGTGATTGGGGCAAATGAGATCGCCATCACCACATTGTTTAAAATCTTGGCTGGCGAATTGGAGCCAGACGAAGGTACCGTCCGCTGGGGTGTTACGGCCAGCCTTTCCTATCTCCCCAAAGACAATACATCGTATTTTGAAGGCAGCGAAGAAAGCTTGGTGGAATGGTTATCAGAGTATTCAGAAGACAAGCACGAATCCTTCCTCCGCCAATTTCTCGGCCGGATGCTCTTTTCGGGAGACGAGGTATATAAGCCCGTCAAGGTGCTTTCTGGTGGAGAAAAAGTGCGTTGTATGCTATCCCGGATGATGCTCTCCGGTGCAAACGTCTTAATTTTGGACCAGCCCACCAACCATCTGGACTTGGAAAGTATCACCGCCCTGAACAACGGCATGGCAGAATTTAAAGGAAACGTATTATTTACCACCCACGACCATCAAATGGTCCAGACAGTTGCAAACCGCATCATTGAGATCAAAGAGCAAGGAACTTTCGATTTTTCCGGAACGTATGACGAATACTTGGCACGCATACAGGCAGAATCGCAAAAAAAAGAAAGCAATTGATTTTTCTCAATCGCCTCCCTCTCGTGCCAGCATAGCGACGATATTCCCGCTGGGACTCTTCTATATAGCCTGGGGCGCTAACAGTGCCCCAGGCTATTTGCGTTCATGTTCTGTTGATTGCAACATCTCATCTTAAAATGGACAGGCGACTTCCTTGTTATAGTCTATCCCACACGCTCTGCTTCCGGAACCCCTTTGCGATGAGATGGTCTGCCTCTTCTCTATCTTCTTTTTTGACATAAATATAAAACTGTTGGGCGCAACGGCGACTGGTGGAATTACTTCCCACCAGTCGTAAGCGAAACGGAATGTTGGCCGCCCGTAGCACTTCTTGTACAACGGTACATTTTTTCGGCGATTCCGTCATCAGCACTTCCCGGCTGATCCATGGCAGCATACTCCCTCCCCCTTTCCCCTTTTTGATTTAATTGTACCAATTTTTCCACCATGAATCAATTGCATGCGTTTGATCCGCCAAAATGAAGCTCTCACCAATACATGATGTATTGGTGAGAGCTTAGTGAATCGTTATAAAATAATGCAAATCAATCCGCCGGACCCCTCGTTGATAATTCTCTGTAGCGTCTCTTGCAATTTGCTTCTTGCATCTTCTGGCATGCGCATGAGCTTTGATTGCAAATCTTCGTTCACCAGCTCATGGAACGACTTCCCAAAGATGTTGGATTCCCAAATTTTCTGCGTGTCTCCCTCAAATTCTTGCAGCAAGTAAGAAACCATATCTTCTGATTGTTTCTCCGTCCCTACGATAGGAGATACTTCTGTTTCAATATTGGCCAAAATCATATGGATGGACGGAGCACTTGCCCGTAACCGAACACCATACCGCCCGCCCTGCTTCACAATTTCTGGCTCCTCCAGCACCAGTTCTTCTACATCTGGCGTCACGATGCCATATCCTGTCTCTCTCACGTCGTGAAGCGCAGATGCAATTTTGTCATATTCCTGTTTGACTTGGGACAACCCAGTGAGAAGTTCCAGTAAATCCCCATCATTTTGAATTTGAAATCCCGATTGCTGCGATAGCGTACTATAAAAGAGTGTACGGGGGAGATCCAATTCTGCCGTCGCCATTCCAGCACCCAAATTGATGGAAGCAATTTTGGCACTGTTGATACTGCTATGTTCACCCATCGCCAAGACCGCCGCTTCCACATCGCGGATGCGGTGCATGTGCTCTGTTTCTGCACGAATTGCCTCAAACAATTCCGCTTTAATGGCATGGGTGCGAGGCAGGGCATCCACCCACAAGGGAAGGTAAAGGTCAAGCTCCCGCATAGGAAATTCGTACAAAACACCT
>JAQWCP010000318.1 GCA_028705905.1 Oscillospiraceae bacterium | reverse complement strand
TGTAAAGCTCACTGAATATCATGTCCCCCCGCCTCCCGTCAGCCCATACAGGCGATACATGGACTCCATATCCTTCCGAAATTGTGCTTCTTGCTCTTGATTGGAAAAATGAATGTCGACAATTCGACAGATAAAGGTGCGAATCCACGGCACCAGCTCTCCGGAATCATAGACGTCGGCGGAAAAGCGGCTGGTGTGGTCGTCGATTCGCTGCACCTGTCCGCATCGTTTTTCCCGTTCCAGTCTGCGAGAAATGTGTTCTTCCCCGTTGCCGTGCCGAACGGTAAACTCCACATGTTCCAGACGCTGGGCATAACCCTCGGTGCTGACGCCCCAGATATGCTCCTGCATTCGGCCCAGTTTCTCTCTGTATGCATCGTAGTTTTCACAAAGCTCTGCCGGATGAACCGAAAGAATGTTGTCCAACCGGATGGAACCGATGCGTCTGTTTCTGGGTGTATGGGCCATCAGATACTGGCGGCCACTTTGTACGCTGATAAAAATACGCAAAGGAAGAACCTTCTGTGCGGCGGTGCGTCCCTTTCGCCGATTGACGGTTTTCAGTTCAACAAATTGCCTGCCATGCATGGCCTCGAGCAATGCGTACAGAATCTCACTGTCCAGCGCCTCAGTGATGTAGTGATGCTTGAAGGCAAAGTGCTCACCATGAGGATCGGTCTTGTCCAGTAAAAAAGAGCCGATTACCCCGCAGGGGGCAACCTCGGAGAAGAAGTTTAGCGCATCTTCGCTGGCAAGCTCGGTCATGCCTGCACGGCGGTACAGCACGGTTTTCCCTTGCTTTTCCGTGCGGATTAACCCCTGCTCCACATATTCCTTCAGCTTTTTACGGATCGTGGAGGAATCAAAGGTTTTCGGATTTTCAAAACACAAAAGCCGCCGGTCAATCTCGTCTGTGAGTTCGTTTAGCGGCAGCGCCGTATCCGGCCCGTTCAGAAGATCAAAAATCAGAAAATGGAGCGTAATATCTCCGTCGGTAAAGCTTTTTGCTTTCCACGCCTTGTAAAGCGGGTTGTGGTGCGAAATCCGGCTGTCGATGGAGAGAAAGACATTTTTCCCGTCAGCAGTCTGCCGAAAGCACATATAATCACCCAGCCAGCTTTCGATGCGGCGGCGCTCATCGTCATAGGAGCGAGCGCTCTTTTGGGTAAACTCTTCACGGCTTTTAAAACCGTATACATAGAATTCCCGCATGTAGTCCCGAATGCCGTCAAAGTTTTTGATCCGCTCGCTGTATGCCAAGACGCTCCCTCCTATCCAAAGCACAATTTTCAACTCATTATACCATGATGGAACGAACAAGGAAACTCCCATATAACAAACGGAGAGACATGTGCTCAAAAACGCTTCCCGTGCGGGCACTGACAGGTAGTCAGCAGAGCCAGCGGGAAGCGTTTCACGTTTTGGTTATAGGTTTTAGGTCTGTTGGATTGTAACTCGATGGGAACGGTTATGCAAGGAGTATCTGCCAGGACAGCAGTTCAAAATCTGCGTGGCTGTAAGCAAAGAAGAGGCTACCGCGAATGATTCTTGCTGTTATTTTCGACTGCGGATTTCGATCAGGCGTAGGGTATCCGCATACATTGCGTCCTTGTCCTCCACGCTCAGCATAAGCCACCGCTGGCCGTTGAACTCGCGGGTGCTGGCATAAACCTCCCGGAGCTCGTTACACAGATCAGGCAGGGTGGCTTCCACCGCCGGTTGCTCCTTGCGTCCGATGACGACCATCACCGAAAAACAACCCTCTTTGGGATAGCTGGTGCACAGGTTCCGCCCGGATTTTTTGAACTTGAGATTCCAGCCTTTTTCCATGCTGCAGGCGCTGTACTCCGGGGTTTCTTTGCAGTGGTGGGCTGCGGTGAGCTCCGCGCAGAACTGCGCAAAAACAGGATTTCGGATGTTCTCCTCAAAATCAGTCATCGTGGGGATGCAGTTTTTATTTTGTAAATCCATCATACAAAAACCTCCGCTTATCGATTACTCGGTTCAGGTGTTGATTCCCGCCTTGCGTGCCTGACTCATCAGCTGACGGGCATTGAGGTGATACAGCTTGCCGTCCTTCATAAAATTGCTGCCGCACTGGCGAAATTCGAACTTCACACGTTGCCGCAGGCACTGGTCCCGCACATCTAAGACCCAGGCGTAGTCCAATGGCCTTGCGTTGCGGTCAGATTCTCCGCCCACCACCACAAGCTCCACGCCATTCAGATGCCGCTCTATGTCCATCTTCTCCAGCATCGGCTGAAGAATGATATTCTTGTGAACGATGGGAAGCGTATCAAAGAGTGTCAGCCGCTTATCTGCCTCTGTCTGGTTTTCCACCGTGCAGCCAACGGTTACATTCTCGTATCCGTCGCCCCAATCATCGGGCACGCAGTCCATAAACCGCTCGATGCGCTTGGTAAGGAACAGAAAGTGAAGGTCTGCTCTCTCTCGTATCATGCGCCAGCACTCATCCCGCCATTCATCCGCATCAGGCAGCAGGAAATCGGACCAAAAGCAGAGATAGACCGTTTCACCGGGCTTCATTTTGTATTCGCCCTTCTTTTCGCCCCGCTTGTACCGCTGGATGGGCGCACAGAAGTTGTCGGTTTTCTCCACCACATTGGTATCCACGCCCCGGCGGGCGTCACCCTTGTGGATGTAGCAAAACCGACAGCCCTCGCTGTATTTGTGGCAGCCTCGCCACGGATTCCACATTGCCATGAAAAGCCCCCTGTGTCTATATGCCCAGCTCGTCCATCATCTTCTCAAATTTCTTTTCCGACTGGATCTCGTGGGTCAGAAAAGCGCCGTTGTAGTAGAGTGCGAAGGTGGTGAACGGCG
>JAQWCP010000023.1 GCA_028705905.1 Oscillospiraceae bacterium | reverse complement strand
CCCAGCAATCTGGAATCTCAATTGGCCGAGCAAAACTGAGGAAAACTGAATTTAACAGCGGAAATTTGCGATGAGGTTACTTATCGCAAATTTGCGCTGTTTACAGACGGAAGGGAAGGAAAAGGGAATGTCGATTCTATCATTGTTGGGTGCGCTGCCTGGCTCTATCGCCCAAGGAATCATATGGGGGATCATGGCGCTTGGTGTCTATATCACCTATAAAGTGTTGGATTATGCAGATCTGACAGTGGATGGCAGCCTGTGTACCGGCGGTTCTGTGGCGGCGATGCTGATCATCGCCGGGATGCATCCGCTCCTGTCTTTGTTATTTGCGTTTATTGCCGGGATGTTGGCGGGTCTGATCACCGGATTTATCCACACCAAGCTGGGGATTCCTCCCATTTTGTCCGGTATCTTGACGCAGCTTGCCCTCTATTCCATCAACATGCGGATTATGGGCAGAGCAACGCAGTCGCTGAGTGTGGATGCGTATGATTTAACCGTTAGCTTACGCTATATCAATCAATCCATTGTGGTTGGATTGATCTTTGTGGCAGTTATCATTGTGCTCTTATATTGGTTTTTCGGAACGGAGTTGGGCAGTGCCATCCGGGCAACCGGTAGCAATCCACATATGTCCCGCGCACAGGGGATCAACACCGACCGGATGAAGATGATTGGACTTGTGTTGTCCAACGGCCTTGTGGCGTTGGCCGGCGGCCTTTACGCCATGTTCCAAGGCAACTCGGATATCAATATGGGCCGGGGCGCAATTGTCATTGGCCTTGCCGCGGTCATCATCGGCGAAGTGATCTTTGGCCGTATTTTCCGCAATTTTGCCCTAAACCTCGCCTCAATTGTGATCGGGGCCGTGATCTATTATATTGTCATTGCTGTCGTGATCCAGTTGGGACTGTCTACCACCGACCTAAAATTGTTTAGCGCAACCATCGTTGCCATTGCACTGACCATTCCGTACTTGAAGAACCGCTACTTCTCGAAGGGGGGGGCAAAGCATGCTTGAAATCAAGGAGATCTCCAAGACATTCAATGCGGGTACCATCAATGAGAAGAAAGCCCTGAGCAAATTGTCTCTGACGCTGAACGAAGGGGACTTCGTCACCGTCATTGGTGGCAACGGTGCCGGGAAATCCACACTGCTCAATGCGGTGGCAGGGGCATTTGGTGTGGACGAAGGCAGCATTTTAATTGACGGAACGGACGTGACGAAGCTGCCGGAATATAAGCGGGCAAAGTTTTTGGGCCGCGTCTTTCAGGACCCGATGAACGGCACGGCGGCCACCATGGGGATTGAAGAGAATCTGGCCCTCGCTTACCGCCGGGGGAAAGCACGCACCTTGCGTTGGGGCATTCGCGCCCCCGAGCGCAAGATGTATGCGGAAAAGCTGAAAGAGCTGGACCTTGGTCTGGAAACCCGGCTTACATCAAAAGTTGGCCTGCTCTCCGGCGGACAGCGGCAAGCCATTACCCTGCTGATGTCGGCGCTTCAAAGGCCGAAGCTTTTGCTGCTGGACGAGCATACGGCGGCGCTGGACCCCAAAACGGCCCACAAGGTGCTTGAAATCACACAAAATATTGTGACCCGGGATCGCTTGACCACATTGATGATCACCCATAATATGAACCACGCCATTGCATACGGCAACCGGCTGATTATGATGCACAATGGACAAATCATCTTTGATGTGTCTGGAGAAGAAAAGCAGAAGCTAAAGGTGGAAAACCTGCTTCAAAAATTCACAGAACTCAGCGGAGACACGGTCAGCGACCGGATGCTGCTCTCCTAGCATGGGAAACGCCCAGTATGCAACTAGCGCATACTGGGCGTTCTTTTAAATGGTTTTCAGCAGTGGCTGCAATTGCTTGCCCTGCAGTGCGGCCTCGATGGTGTCTGGGATCAGATCCATGTCGGCAACGAGAGAAGTGGGTTTTCCAATCGGGTCGTCTTGCCGGAAGGGAACAAAATAAATATTTTTTCGCGCAAGGAGCGCCCCGATATTTTGGGCATTTGCGCTCAAGCCGTCATTTGTGGAGATGGCGATAATCACGGGGCGGCCATTGCGCAAATGGGCTTTTGCTGCCATGGTGACAGACGTATCCACAATGGCAGACGCAATCTTTGCAACTGTATTTCCGGTGCATGGAGCGATGACGAGGACATCCAAGAGCTTTTGGGGGCCGATTGGCTCCACATCCGGAATGGTTTTCAGGACGTGATGTCCGGTGATGGCTTCCAGTTTCTCCAGCAACTCCTTTGCTGTTCCAAAACGGGTGTCTGTTTCTGCGCTGTGTTCTGATACAATGGGCAACACCGTCTCATATTGCTCCGCCGTTTTTTGCAAAGCGGGAAACACCTGGTCATAGGTGCAATAAGAGCCGCAGAAGGCGAACCCAACCGAGGCTTTTTTCATAGTGACACTCCCAATTCCTGTAAGATATTGTAGATGGTGTCCCGTATTGCTTGGCCGGCGGTGACTGGTGCCACTTTGCCAGGCAAGGATAGCGCCCAGATTGCTTTCAC
The DNA here is from genome assembly GCA_028705905.1 of Oscillospiraceae bacterium. Lineage (GTDB taxonomy): Bacteria > Bacillota > Clostridia > Oscillospirales > Oscillospiraceae > RGIG529. The sequence continues at coordinate 9,257 of JAQWCP010000023.1, read as the reverse complement.
ACCGAGTTCCGCAGCTGCTTCAAAGGCGATCCCCCCGGGGCGAGAGGCCAGATCGATGCATAAACACCCGGGAGAAAGCAGAGATAGTTGACGACGGTCCAGGACTCGTGCGGGAACCGTATTGATAATGACATCAAAAGAAGGCAAATCATCTTCCAGGTGTGCCGTGTGAAGCGGTCGGAAACCATATACGTTGATCCATGCAAAATCATCATATCGGCGGGCAGAGACGGAGACATGTGCCCCCAATGCGCTCAAATGACTGGAAAGTAATTTGCCCAACCGTCCATAGCCGATCACCAGGGCATTGGCCCCGTGTAACGTGATCGGCATTTCTTCCATAGCCAGGCCAATGGCGCCTTCCACGGTTGGAATGGCATTGGCGATGGCCAGCTCTTCCCGGGCGAAGTAATCATGAATGACAAGTCCGCGAGAGACGGCGCTCTGCGAAAGTGTTGCCTCCACCATACCGGCACAGATGATTTGCTCTGGCCGCAGGACGGTTATCAGCTGTCCCAGCGAACACGGGGTTTCACCAAACGGCAGGTTGAGGCCATTTTCTCCGCACATAGGCAGGGGTAAAATGATACAATCGGCAATGGCGGAAGCCTGTTCTAACGTGCTTGCCTGGGGTAATGAGAGGGGTTCTGGCAAGCGTTCCAGGCCAAAGGTATGTACGATATGGCCGTCTTTTGCCAAAAGCTCCGCCAGTTTTCCTTGCCGCAGGTCACCACCAATGACGCTAAAGTGTATTTGTTTTTTCATCAACATTCCCTCCATTGAAACGCGCAAATACGGGTCAGTACCATAGTATTCCTTGGGTGAGGGGAAGGTGCGTGCCAATGCGGAAGGAATGGAGGGAATCGCGGTTGCACCCAAAATATGAAAGGAGAGACTTGACAAATGGGGAGGTACGCAGTATACTGCAGTTAATATTCTAAATATAAACTGATGACTGGGAAGAGTAAACATGGGCCGGAAGGCACAGCGAGTTGCGGATGGTGGGAGCGCAGCGCGGACGGTATGTTGAATGGCCCCAGGAGGGCGGCCTGAACTGCAGGTGCATAGTAGCGGCCGACGGGGATTCCCCCGTTAACAAAGAAAGCGCATGTTGGTGCGTACAGAGCGGGCGAATATTCGCCAATTTAGGTGGTACCGCAGGAGATAAAAGCAGTCTCTTGTCCTAATGTTCCGGTTGGAACAAGGGGCAAGGGATTTTTTGTTTTGTGCAGCGTCCGCCGGCGGCCCTGGCTTTGGCAGCCAAACAAAGTAAAACAGATATTTTGAAGGGAGAATTTGATATGACAAAGATTCCGTATAAGACGTATTTAAGTGAAAACGAGCTGCCGAAGGCATGGTATAATGTGCGGGCGGATATGAAAGAACAGCATGCTCCTATGCTGCATCCGGGTACATTACAGCCGGTGAGCGTTGCTGATTTGGAGCCCGTTTTCTGCACGGAGTTGGCAAAGCAGGAGTTGGATGAGACCAATCGGTATATCGAAATTCCGGAAGAGATCCGTAATTTTTACAAGATGTACCGGCCGTCGCCTTTGGTCCGGGCCTATTGCCTGGAAGAAGCATTGGGGACGCCGGCTCATATCTATTATAAGTTTGAAGGAAACAACACATCTGGCAGCCACAAGCTCAATTCCGCCATTGCACAGGCATATTATGCCAAAGAGCAGGGGCTGAAGAGTCTGACCACAGAGACCGGTGCAGGGCAATGGGGAACGGCGCTTTCCATGGCCTGCGGATATTTTGGATTGGATTTGCGGGTTTACATGGTGAAGGTATCCGCCCAGCAAAAGCCATATCGGAAAGCGGTCATGGAGACATATGGTGCAACGGTGATTCCCTCCCCCTCAGATACCACGGAGGCGGGCCGGAAGATTTTGGCGGAGTTCCCGGACACCAACGGCAGTTTGGGCTGCGCCATTTCAGAGGCTGTGGAAGCGGCTGTAGCGACAGACAAGTGCCGGTATGTGCTAGGGAGCGTACTCAACCAGGTGCTGCTGCATCAATCCATCATCGGATTGGAGTCCAAGGCTGCCATGGAGAAGCTGGAGGAATATCCGGATGTGATCATCGGCTGCGCCGGCGGCGGTTCCAATTTGGGTGGCCTCATTGCACCGTTTATGGGAGATAAGCTGACGGGAAAAGCCAATCCCTACTTTATCGCGGTGGAGCCGGCTTCCTGCCCCTCTCTCACAAGGGGGGTATATGGCTATGATTTCTGTGATACTGGGAAAGTAACCCCCCTCGCCAAGATGTACACCCTTGGCTCTGGGTTTATGCCTTCTTCCAACCATGCCGGCGGCTTGCGGTATCACGGGATGAGCCCCATTGTTTCCAAGCTGTACCATGATGGCTATTTGGATGAAGCGCGGGCGGTGGAGCAAACCAAAGTGTTTGAAGCTGCCACGCAGTTTGCAAAAGTAGAAGGCATTTTGCCAGCGCCGGAATCTGCGCATGCCATCCGCGTGGCCATCGATGAAGCGCTGGCCTGCAAGGAAACCGGAGAAGAAAAAACCATTTTGTTCGGGCTGACAGGCACAGGATATTTTGATATGGCCGCTTACATGGCATTTCACGAGGGGAGTATGGCAGATTATATTCCCACCGACGCAGAGCTTCAAAAAGGCTTTGCAGGCATGCCAAAAATAGACTAATTCACATCATGAAAAACCGCCCCTGTTTTTGACACCTTTTGTGCAAAAACAGGGGTATTTTTCCTGCCAATGGACAAAATGTGGAAATGGGGGATAGGAATTCGACGGCTTGCACTTGTTCTGAGAAGGAAACTGTAGTATAATGTTACATCGCAAGTTGGGAAGGAACAGATTCCCGTTTGTAAAATTTAGTAAAACCCTTTGGAGGGGCTTAATTATGGAATATGAAGCAGTGATACAAGCGCTGCGGCCCGGAAAGCACGCCCACCTGGTAGGAATTGGCGGGGTCTCCATGTGCGCTCTGGCCGAAGTGCTATATGGTGCCGGGGTCCACGTGACGGGGTCTGATATGAAGGAGAGTGCCGCCGTCCATCATTTGCGCGCAGTTGGGATACCGGTTACCATCGGGCACCTAGCCCAGAATGTAACCGGGGCAGACTGTGTGATCCGCACAGCCGCCGTGCGGGACGACAATCCGGAGATCGCAGCGGCGCATGAGGCTGGTATCCCGGTCTATGAGCGCGCCCAGGTCTGGGGTGCTTTGATGCAGAAATATCGCAATGCCATCTGCATTGCGGGAACCCACGGGAAAACCACCACCACCTCGATGACCACCCATATTTTTATGGAGGCACAGGTGGATCCGACTGTTATGATCGGCGGGACATTGCCGCTGCTGGGTGCTGGACACCGGGTGGGCAAAGGAGACACCATCATTTTAGAGTCCTGTGAATACCGCAATTCGTTTCTCAGCTTCTCGCCTACAGTGGCCGTCATTTTAAATGTAGAAGCAGATCATCTGGACTTTTTTAAAGATCTGAAAGATATCCAGCATTCTTTCCGTACCTTTGCATTACAGACACCGGAAGAAACCGGTGTGGTGGTGGTCAATGCGGATGACGTCGGCGCGATGGAGTCGGTGGAAAGGATTGCACGCCAGATTTTGACCTTTGGCCTGCAGCCGACTGCGGATGTACATTGCGCAAACCTCACATATGAAAATAATCTGCCGGTTTTTGATATTATGTATCACGGCCGACTGTATGCCCATGTTGCGCTGCGTGTACCCGGCCAACATAATGTTTATGATGCTTTGGCTGCGGCTGCCGCTGCCATTGCGTTGGAAATTCCAGGAGCTGCCATTGAAAAGGGTCTGGGCGGGTTTCACGGCTCGGAGCGGCGGTTCCAGTACAGGGGTGCTTATCATGGTGCCCAGGTATATGACGATTATGCGCATCACCCCAGCGAGCTTCACGCACTGCTGCGTGCGGCGAAGTCGTTGCCTTACGACAGGGTCATCTGTGCGTTTCAGCCCCACACCTATACGAGAACAAAAGCCCTTTTTGATGATTTTGTCAGAGAACTGAAAGGGGCGGACGTGATCCTTTTAGCAGAGATTTACGCCGCCAGAGAGCAAAACACCATTGGGATTTCCGCCAAAGATGTGGCAGACCAAATTCCGGGCAGCCGGTATTTTGCCACCTTGCAGGAATTGACGGCATATTTGCGGGAGATTGCAAAACCGGGTGATTTGATTCTGACGGTTGGCGCCGGCGATATCTATACGGTGGGGGAAGCTTTGGTCCAAGAACCAGAACAAATTTGAATAAGACACGCTCGTCATCCCTTCTGGAATGGCGGGCGTGTGTTCGTTTTTGTGCAAATCCAGGGGGGTTTTTCTTGACAAAGGGAACGGGATGTCATATGATAATAAAGCTGCACGAAGAGAGGCGGGAAGACGGATGAATGTGATTTTGGGAATTGATATTGGCGGTTCCACCACAAAGCTGGCCGGCCTGACCCCAGAAGGAAAACTGATTCACACATTGCAAGTGCGCGCGTCCGATCCCGTCACTTCTGCCTATGGTGGACTGGGACGGTTTTTGCGTGAAAACAATTTAAAAGTGACGGATCTTTCTACCATTGTACTCACAGGCGTGGGGGCAAGCTTCTTGCCGGACCAGATGCTGGGTGTGCCCGTGGCCAGAGTGCCGGAGTTTACAGCCATTGGACGGGGCGGCTTGGCCCTTTCGGGAAAGAAAGAGGCTCTGGTGGTAAGCATGGGAACCGGTACGGCTTACGTGAAAGCGGGCGCGGATACAGAGGTTCACATTGGCGGCAGCGGTGTCGGCGGCGGAACCATCGAGGGGCTCTGCGCCAGGCTTTGCGGGGTGAGCCACTTTTCTTCCATCATGGAATTGGCGGAAACAGGAGATTTGAAGAATGTCAATTTGACCATTGCCGACATCAGCAATGCGCCCATTGAAACACTGCCCGATACGGTAACAGCGTCCAACTTTGGCAAGTGGCGGGACAACGCCACGCCGGGTGACAGTGCCTTGGGTGTGCTGAACATGGTCTTTGAAACGATAGGTATGCTGGCGGTTTTTGCCTGCCGGAATGATGGGATAGAGGATGTGATCCTGACGGGGAATCTGACCACCATCCCACGGGCAAAGTGGATTTTTGACCACATAGAAATGCTCTACCATATCCCATTTACCATTCCTCCCCATGCTGTGTTTGCCACAGCCATTGGGGCCGTTCTGGCTCAAACAGGGCTGCGACAATTGAAAGAAGATTAAAAACAGGCGGACCGCGGTCCGCCTGTTTTTCGTAGGAGCGAGGGAAGAGCAGAAGAGGGAACAATTCGTTGCACGGTGGGAGAAAGCATGTTACAATACTGACAACACAAAGAAGGAGAAGTGACATGCTGGAAGAATGTGCCAAAGGAATCGTTCGAATTCTGGTTCCCCTGCCGGGAAGTCCTTTGAAATATACCAACAGTTATCTGATCACAGGCGAACGAAATCTATTGATTGACACCGGATTTTGTCGTCCGGAATGCAAAGAGGCCCTGCTTTCCGCCTTAGATACATTGCAGGTGCCCCTGGAGAAGACAGATTTTTTCATCACCCACCATCATTCTGATCATGTGGGGCTTGCGCCGGCCCTTGCGGGACAAGCCGGCACGATTTATATTGGCGAAACGGAGCTACAGTGGCTGCATTCTTATGAGGTGGACGGATGGGAAAAGTTTGACAGCCGCCTTGCAAAAGAAGGGTTCCCTCAAACGGAGCTGGAGCAATTATGGGAGCAAAATCCGGCACGGATTTATGCACCACCGCCTTGCGACCGGTATGTGCCCGTAAAAGACGGCCAAATACTTTCCTATGGAGGATACGAGTTGATTTGCAGGCGCATGCCCGGGCATACGCCTGGTCACATGTGTCTCCACCTGCCGTCGCAAAAGCTGATGTTCCTGGGGGATCATGTGCTGTTTGACATTACCCCCAACATCATTGCCTGGCCGGGGGTGGGAAATGCCCTTGGAGATTACCTGAGTAGCCTTCGGGCATTGCAGGCGTATGACGTGGCTATGCCTCTGCCGGGGCATAGAGAAGCGAGTATGGCGCTTTCTGCCCGGGTGCAGGCGCTTCTGACGCACCATGAAAGCCGCCTGCGGGAGGTGGAGCAGATTTTGAAGCAGCGCCCAGGTCTGACGGCATATCAATTGGCAGGACACATGACCTGGAATATTCAAAGCAAATCGTGGGAAACCTTCCCACTGGCGCAAAAGTGGTTTGCCGTGGGGGAGACCATCGCCCATTTGGAGGAGCTGCTTGCCCGGGGTGCGCTGCACATTTTGGAAGGCTCCATGGGGGTCAGGCATTATAAAGGGGTGTGAAAGGAGAGACAAATGGACGAAAGGGAATTGCTGCGACATGTGGATCACACCTGCCTGACGGTAGACGCCACCTGGGAGCAGATCAAAGTGCTGTGTCAGGAAGGGCTTGCGTTTGGTGTGGCGTCTGTGTGCATTCCGCCGGCTTTTGTGAAACAAGCAGCGGAATATGTGGCGGGGAAGCTGCCGGTTTGCACGGTCATTGGGTTTCCCAATGGATATCAAACCCAGGCGTCGAAGGTGTTTGAAGCCCGGGACGCGATTGCAAACGGGGCATCAGAAATCGATATGGTGGCGTCCATAGGGCTTGTGAAATCGGGCGCGTTCGATCAGGTGCAGGCGGAAATTGCCCAGGTGAAAGCGTCTTGCCAAGGGCGCATATTAAAAGTGATTGTAGAGGCCTGTCTGCTGACAGAGGAAGAAAAGTGCCGCATGTGTCAGGTGGTGACGGCCGCGGGGGCAGACTACATCAAGACCTCTACGGGCTTTGGTGCGGGGGGCGCCACAAAGGAAGACGTGGCGCTTTTTGCAAAGTGGGTCGGCCCGCAAGTGAAGATTAAGGCGGCTGGCGGCATTCGAACGGTAGAAGCGGGGCTGGAATTTTTGCGCTTGGGCGCCCACCGCATTGGATCCAGCGGCATTGTAAAACAGATCAAAGAAAGATCGGTTATGGAACATTAAAGGGTTTGTGGAACAACCAGGTTCTACAGGGTGTCCTTACCGAAATCACCAAAAATTGATTATATGAGGAGTGAATCAGATGAAGCGACTGCCCCGGGCCTGTAAAGCATATTTGAACAATATGGATTATTTGAACATTTTTTTGGTTAAATCCTGCCTGTGTGCCCTTGGAGCGCTGATTGGCCTGCATGTATCGGAAAACAAACGAGGTGCCGCCCGCAGCGTGGCAAGCCTTGTGTTTTGGGCCACAAGTCTGCCTTTGCTGGGGGGATTTTTGCGTCAGTTGGTAAAAAAACCAAAAGAAGAGATGATTGAGCTTCATTTTGTGGCAAGGGAAAAGGACTTGAAAGACAACAGAAAATAAGGTATTCTCCATGTTTTACACATAAAAAGAGTCTGTATCTCATACAGACTCTTTTTGTTTGAACTATTCAGAACGATCTTGGCTCCTTTGCGTTTCGATGGCCTGCTCCATACGGGCCTTTTGCTCTTCCCATGCCTGCGCTAAGATCATTTCTTTCACTTTCATCAGCCTTTTGATATTGCCCCGTTCATTTTCCTCTAATTTCATGGAGATGTATCGAATGTTCTCCTGCATATTAGGGATAAGGACATATTCCAAGGCGTTGACGCGCCGCCTGGTTTTTTCAATTTCTTCCGCCAAAAGCTGAGACGTTTTTTCCACCTGGGCCAGTTCCAGCATGTCTTGGAACACCGTGGCCAGGGTTTCAATTGCGATATCCAGCTCACCGGAGGTCATGGAAAAACCATATGGGTACAGATCGGATGGGTCATGATTCAAGGTCTTGAATTCATATACCGGCACGTCGACGCTCATAATATTCTGGTGGCGCACCTCCAGGTTCACCTTCTGCTTGGGATACAGGAGGGCCTGCTCCAACATCTCCGGTGACATGACGGCAGATGCCACGGCAAAGGATGCCCGGGCTTTCATCAAGCTTTCCTCCACCTTGGTGCGCAGCTCCCTGTTGTGCCGCACATTGTCCAGAAACCGACGCATCAGCTCGTCCCGTTTGCCTTTGAGCAGCTTATGACCACGGATGGCGGTCTTTAACCGCGCTTTCAAACGGGTCAACTCCATTCTGGTTGGATTCACAGTGATGGATGCCATATATGGACACCTCCTATTTCTGCGCGTCCTTTTTGGGCAGATATTTCTCGATTATTTCCTGACTCACGCGCTTTAATTCCGATGTAGGCAAGATCGAAAGCAGCTCCCAGCCCAGATCCAAGGTTTCTTCAATGGAACGGTTTTCATCGATGCCTTGGGCCACATACCGGCGCTCAAATTCATCTGCAAACTTGGCGTACAAAAGATCTGTCGGCGTCAGAGCCGCCTCGCCCAGGATGGACATGAGTTCCTTTGTCTCTTTGCCGGTGGCGTAAGCGGCAAAGAGCTGATTCATGGTGCCGGCATGGTCTTCTCGCGTCTTGTTTTTGCCGATGCCCTTGTCTTTTAGACGGGACAGAGAAGGCAACACGTCCACCGGCGGCAAGATACCCTGCCGATACAAGGTGCGGGATAGGATGATCTGCCCTTCGGTGATATATCCGGTGAGATCTGGAATGGGGTGGGTTTTGTCGTCTTCTGGCATGGTCAGAATGGGGATCAAGGTGATGGACCCCTTTTGCCCCACCCGCCGTCCGGCCCGTTCATACATGCTGGCAAGGTCTGTATAAAGGTAGCCGGGATAGCCGCGGCGGCCGGGAACCTCTTTCCGTGCCGCGGAAACTTCCCGGAGCGCCTCTGCGTAGTTTGTGATATCGGTCATGATAACCAGCACGTGCATGTCTTGTTCAAATGCCAAATATTCTGCGGCTGTGAGGGCCATTCGCGGGGTGGCAATTCGCTCCACAGCCGGGTCATTGGCCAGGTTGGTAAAGAGGACTGCCCGGTTGATGGCGCCGGTGCGGCGGAATTCCTGTACAAAAAATTCCGACTCTTCAAAAGTGATGCCAATGGCAGCAAAGACCACGGCAAAGTTGGACTCATCGGAACCCAGCACCCGGGCCTGCCGGGCGATCTGGGCGGCCAAGTGTGCGTGGGGCAAACCGGAGCCGGAGAAAATGGGAAGCTTTTGGCCGCGCACCAAAGTGTTTAATCCGTCGATGGCAGAAATACCGGTCTGAATAAATTCGGAAGGATAATCCCGGGCGGCGGGGTTCATTGGCAGGCCGTTGATATCCCGGTACTCTGT